>JAKAPO010000297.1 GCA_021807065.1 bacterium | reverse complement strand
CATCCCTGCGCTTCCTGCTTGGCGACAACTATCCTGACCGCTCGGCGTCAACTATCTTGGCCGCTCCGGAGCGGGGTAGCAGTATAGGTCGCGGCTTTCGGATGAGGAGGTAGTGCCCTCCTTCCGTTCCCCGTCCTTTCTCTTGAAGAAGTAGCAGCAGTCGTGCTGTGGGCAGGGTGGATGAGCCCCTTGCTCATCGCTATCATCCGCTTGTGGAGCTCATCCACGCTGTCCACAGCGGCGCCGCGCGTTTTTCGATTACGATGACGCGCCGATGTCGGATTACCGAGGGTGATCTCGCGTGCGAACGGCATCGGCTCGTTTGGCGCGATTGGATGACCCAGGGTCCATCGGATTGGTTGAAGTCGCGTCCTGGGGCTTTATTTCGGCTCGTTTTCGGTCGTTGGTCGCCGATGGTGCCGGCGGACTGGGTAGGCGCGGCGGATGAGTTTGCTTTTCCTGCGCGCTGCGCCGGCGATAGCTTTCCACGTTCATCTCGAGGATCGTCGCATGGTGAACGAGCCGATCGATCGCCGCCAGCGTCATCGCCGGATCGACGAAGACATCACCCCACTGCGAGAAGGGCGTGTTGGCGGTGATCGCGATGCTCTTGCGCTCGTATCGTTCGGAGATCAGCTCGAAGAGCACCGCCGTTTCGGCCTGGTCGCGGCGCACGTACGACAGATCGTCGAGAATGATCAAATCGAAGCGATCGAGCTTGGCGAGCTCTTGCGGCAGCCGCAGATCGCGCCGCGCAGCCTGAAGGCGTTGCACCAAGTCGCTGCAACGCGTGAAGAGCACGCGTCTCCCCGCATCGATCAACGCGTGTCCGATCCCGCTCAGCAGGTGACTCTTCCCGCTCCCGGGTGCGCCAAAGGCCAAAAGGCAAGCGCCTCGATCGAGCCATTCGTGTCCTTCGGTCAGCGCCATGATCCGTGCACGCGAAATCGTCGGGACGGCGGAGAAGTCGAAGCTCGAAAGGCGCTTGTCAGGGCTGAGCCCCGAAGCGGCACGATGCCGTTCGAAACGCCGAACCTCGCGTTCGTTCATCTCGTGCTCCAACAGCCGCTCCAGCAGCTGACGTGCCGGCCAACCTTCGCGGTCGGATTGGTCGCACAGTTCGGGGGCGAGCCGTTTGATCGTCGGCAGCCGCAGCTCGGTCAACATCAGGCCAAGCCGACCGTCGGCGTTGAGCTTTGCGCCGCTCATGACGCCACCTCAATGAGCTCGTCGTACGATGTCAGCGTCGGCAGCGTTACAGCAACGCTGGGAACGGTGCTTGGGCGTGGAGCAAGCCGTTGCGTGAGCGCGTCCAGATCCGGCAGCGCGTTGCCTGCGTGCAGTTGCTCCAGTTCGAGCGCGAGTGTTGCTTCGTGGCCGTCGGCGGCCAGTGCCAGCAAGCCGACGATGGTCTTGCACGCTTGCCGTTCGGGAAGTTGGGCGCTCAGGCTCTCCCAGGTCTGCCGATAGATCGTTCGTGGGAAGACATCATCGCGAAACACCCAGCGGGCAAAGGCTCCGGGCTTGCGTTTGAGGTTCTCGACCAGATGCCGGTAATCGATCTGCCGCGCGTGGCGCTGCCCGGTGCGGCGAACCGCTCGCGGGCACGCGAATACGTGCTGACCGCTCAGAAAGCATTCCACGCGATCGGCGTACGTGCGTACGCTCAAACGATGACCGATGAGCCGGCTTGGCGCGCTGTACTGCTCGCCTTTCACGGTAAAGATGCCGTACTTGCTCACGCGTGCGGGCAACTCATCGAACTCCGCCGTTCGGCGCGCCGGCAATGGACGTAGTGCGGCGCGCTCGACAGCCAGGCGTTTCTCTACGCGTGCGTTCATGCGCTGCACAACGATGTCGATGAACGCTTCGTATGCAGGGCGATCGTCGAAATCGCTCGAGCCGCGAAGAAGCAGCGCTTGGCGCAGCGCCGTCTTGAGCGACCCGTGGCGCGATTCGATGCTGCCGTTCTCGTGCGATTCGCCTGGGTTGTTGCGAGAAGGGCGCATCCCATAATGCGCGCACAACGCCGCATAGCGGCTCGTCCACTCGCGGCGCTCCAGGTCGGAAAGGTTCTTGAACGCCGCGGAGAGGCTGTCGGTACGGTGCTCTTCGGGAGCACCGCCTAAGCGCCAGAGCGCACGTTGCAGCCCAGCGGACAGCGCCTGGAAACTTTCGCCGCCGTCGACGACGTCAGCCGACCGCCATCCCGAGTGCGCCAGCGCAAACTGGTACAACCGATGCGGGAACGGCATGCCCGCGATCGTAACGCCCAGGTCGCCGGCATCAGTAAAGTCAGAGAGGCCTTGCCGCCCTGGCGGATGTTCTTGCGCGAAGAAAACCGTGCGCTCGCGGCCGTGCGTCGCACGCCAGTGCCGTAGGCGTCGTTGGAGCGTGCGAAGCGCGCTGGGGCCGTACTCGCCGGGATGGCGGCGTTGGAGCTCATCGAGCAGCGTAACGGCGCTCAGGTGCGGGCTTGTCTGCAGCAGCGGCAGCAGCTCTGCTTCCCAGACGTCCGCAAGCGGATCCGGACGAGTCCGCCATTGACGCGGCGGGCGTTGTGAGGGGAGCGATTCGAGGGATTCGATTCGGCGGGCACTACGCTCGCTGATGCCGACCTTTGCGGCAGCGGCGGCTTGGGTATGCGCTCCGCGCTTGGCCTTGTATGTGAGCACTTGGTGATCGGTGATCCTTTTGCCGGGCATTCCGCGGGCCTTCGACCTCGCGTCGGCGCTCGCGGCCCCGCCCCTGGACCTTCCGGCCTAGGCCCTCAACCGGCCAAGATAGTTGTCGTCAACCGGCCAAGATAGTTGTCGCCGGCCAGGCGAAAGAAGCGTCAACGCACAGAGCTTGGCGCGACCGCCGCATTTTCACCTCTGAGCGATGTTGCGGGGCCCGGCAAGATGCGCTTGCCTCGCGCTA
>JAKAPO010000296.1 GCA_021807065.1 bacterium | reverse complement strand
AGGCAGGGTTTTGCTCATCCCCCGGACCTATACCTTTTGTATGCCTCGCACATTGCGCTCGGCTGGCGCTCCACCTCGTTTTCGGCACTATCGCGCCGAAAACGCGGTTGCGCGCCCCCACTGCGCACTGCGCGCGTGGGACCCCATCTGTACGCCTCGCACGTTGCGCTCGGCTGGCCATGGATTTTGACCTGACGCCGGAGCAAGAGGCGATCCAAAAGCTTGCTCGTGAGTTTGCCGAGGGTGAGGTTCAGCCGCGCGCGGCGGAGATGGATCGCGAGGAGCGCTTTCCCTACGAACTCGTCGCAAAGATGGGAAAGCTTGGTTTCTTCGGCTTGCCCTTTCCGGAAAGCGAGGGCGGCGTCGGTGCCGATACGACGAGTTACGCGCTTGCAGTCATGGAGATCGCGCGAGCCGATGCTTCCACGGCGATAACACTGGCGGCCGCGGTTTCACTCGGCGCCATGCCGTTTCACCTGTTCGGCACGCGCGCGCAAAAGGAGCGCTATCTCGTGCCGCTCGCACAAGGGAAGCAACTGTGGGGTTTCGGACTGACCGAACCGGAGGCGGGTAGCGACGCGGGCAATTGCAAGACGCGCGCGCATCTCGAAAACGGCTCGTGGATCGTCAACGGGACGAAAGCCTTCATAACGAACTCCGGGACCGACATCACCGGCGGCACCACCATCACCGCGGTCACCGGAGCGCGTTCGGACGGTAAGCCGGAAATCTCCAACATCATCGTCCCGCAAGAGACACCGGGTTTCACGAGGAGCAAGAAGTATCGAAAGATGGGCTGGCGCGCCTCCGACACGCGCGAGCTGTCGTTCAGCGATGCGCGCGTTCCCCAGGAGAATCTCTTAGGGACGCGTGGCGAAGGATTTCGCCAATTCCTTACGGTTCTCGACGGCGGAAGGATCTCGGTCGCAGCACTCTCCGTCGGACTCGCTATGGGCGCGTACGATGAGGCTTTGCAATACGCGAAGGACCGCCGCGCCTTCGGCCAGCCAATAGCTTCGTTCCAATCGGTCGCATTCAAACTCGTCGACATGGTCGCGCAGATCGAACACGCGAAGCTCATGATGCTGAAGGCCGCGTGGGAGAAAGACCATGGTCGCGATTTCGTCTATAGCGCGAGCCTCGCCAAGCTCTACGCCGGCGAGGTCTCGCACCGCGTTGTCAACGACGCGGTCCAGATCCACGGCGGCTACGGATTCATCGAAGAGTATCCCGTCTCGCGCATGTACCGCGACCAGAAGATCAACGAGATCGGCGAAGGCACCAACGAAGTCCAGCGCATGATCCTGGCCAAGCTCATCGGCATCTGACCCGGCGGGCATCCCATCGTCGAACCGCTGTTTGCTCGCCCTCCTGCATGGAATGCCCGCCTCGCAGCGCCGATTACTTCAGCACGTGCCAGTCGTCGATGACGTACTGCACCCCGGATGAAGTGATGGTGAGCATGCCGTCGCCGAAGGCGTCGACGGTGAACGTCGCGATCTGCGTGCCGCCCTTAGAGATGATTCCGGTGATGAAGTTCTCGTTCATCGGCTGGAGATTCGTGTTGGTCGTGACGTTGAGCATGTCGCTGTTGGCGAGGGTGGCATTGGTCACCGTGAGGTCGATGAGCAGGCCCAGCTTGAACGTTGCGGTTACCGGAATCGAGAACGAACCACCCTGCGTCCCGCCGGCGAGCGTGTACTCGGGCGTTGTGATGGGACATGCGGTGTTCGCACTGCCGACGACGATCGAGAGCGAGCCGATTGGACCCTTGTAAGTCGATCCGGCGTGGGTCGCCTGCCACGTCACGGAACCGTCGTTGTTGACCGTGCGCGTGCCGCTCGCGATGCCGCCTTGCCAGCCGAAGGTCTCGTTCAACCGCGCGATGCCGGTTGCGTTGTATCCCGCGCCGTCGGAGCAGAAGTCGTTCACGCCGCCGCTTGCGGGTTCCATGACCAGCGCGCTGTCGTCGAGGAGCGTCTTCGTCCCGGCGAGATCGAGCTGCGATGCCGCCGAGCGGTCGAAGCCGTCGGCTGCGATCGGATACCCGTACTGGCCATAGGTGCCGTTGATGATGTTGACGGTCGTCGTACGCTGCGCGCTCGGCGTGTCGTTATTGATTGCGTACTCGTTGTCGGTCCGGTTCACGGTCTCCGACGACCCGCTGATCGAATAGATCCGCACGATGTCGCGGGCAAGCTGCGTGCAGCCGCTATCGTAGAAGTACTCGGTCTCGGTCGAGTTCGGATCGCCGTTCTTGTCGGGAGCGAAGAACTCGAAGCCGTTATCGCAGGTGCCAAGCGTGTAGGACTGTGCCGTGCGCGTGCCCGCGGATTGCGGAGCGGCGCCTAAGGCGTCGTTGAACTCGCTGATCGTCTTGACCGGCGCGCCGAGGGCATTGGTCGTTTCGATCGCGTTTTCAGATTGTGTCTGGCTCGAAGAACCCCCCGGCCCGCCACCGGGAATCGAGGGGGCGCCTCCGCCACTGCCGCCGCAGGCGGCGAGCGTAAAGGTCGCGAGCAGCACGAGAAGAGCGGACGTTCGCATTGCAGTGTCCTTTGCAGAGCAGTGATTCTGTGGGCTCTCTTGCAGCAGCATAGGAATGCGAGCGCGCCAAGGCATTAGCAGGCGCTAAAGAAGAGGTTAGCCGCGCCTGAGAAATCGATTAGCGGAATCTAAAAGCGGTGGGCGAAAACACGCCGGGCGCGGAGTCGCGCAGGAGGGACAAGCATGGTCGTACGTTCGGTTGCAGCCTGGTTGCTGGCGCTCTCGGTCACGACGGTTGCGGCGCTCGCCGCGCTTGGTGTGGGAACGAAGGCACCCGATTTTACCGCGCAGGCATCGTTGGGGGGAAAGGTCTTCACATTCAACCTTGCGCAATCGCTCCAAAAGGGACCGGTCGTACTCTACTTCTATCCGGCGGCGTTCACGCCGGGCTGCACGATCGAGGCG
>JAKAPO010000295.1 GCA_021807065.1 bacterium | reverse complement strand
GTTCCGGCGGAATCGACTTGCGCCCATCCGCAGCGTAGATCGCATCGAGATCACGAGAAATCCCATGCAGAGCGTCGTTGACGAGCGGCAGCAGTCGCCGCAGCGGATGATCGGTCGGGATCATCTCCTCGTCATTGACATGATACAGCATCGCGCGTTGTTGGAGGTCGCTTGATCTCATGAACCAATACACTAAAGCGCCGCGTTTTTCAGCAAACTCCTATGGACGCGGCTGCTTCGACGACGCGTGCGATCTCTTCGTACGAGAATATCTCCTCTCGCCGGAGCCACGGCAAGCCGGCTTCCGGCATGCAGTAGACGCAACGTAGATTGCACTTGTCGGTTACAGAGACGCGCAGATACCGGATTGGCCGCGCGAACGCGTCGGCAAGAGGTTCGACGCGCGTCAAAGCGATGGTCTGCATGCGCGCCTCTTCAGCCGATTCACCCTCGTCCCCCGCTTGCGTGCGCGGCGGGGCGATCGAAGACGGCCTCCCAATCCTCGCATGTATTCAGATTTGCAAGCTGCCCGACTGGAATCGGCACGCAGCGCGTGCGCAAGCGTTGTACGACCCGATGCACCGCTACGTCGCCGCGTTCGAGCATCCGAAGTCCCTCGCGAAGCAACGCACGGCGGTCGTACAGCGAAACCAGGGGCTCAATCTCTCCGTCGCCGATAGCGACGGCGGCCTCGTCCCCTGCTTGGCGCGCGTCCCGCAACGCGTCAAGGACGGTGACCGCGACAAGCGGCATATCGACTGGGAGGAAGAACATCGTCTCGCAGTCGAGGACTTCGCAGCAGGTTAGCATGCCGCCCAGCGGACCCCGTTTGAGATAGCGATCGAAAACGAGCGTAGAGGTGAGTTGCTCCGTGACCTCTGCCGATAGCGGATGTGCAAGAGAGATCGCGACGTCGATGTGCGGAACGAAACGGCGGTATTGCCAAACGACGAGGGGAACATCCGTGACCGGGCGCTCCACCTTTCTCGGAAACCGATGCGCCTCACCGCCCGCCAGGAGCACCAGCACCTCGCGAAAAGACCCCAGGTTACCGCTCATCGCGAACGCTAAGCGGTCTCGACACCGCGACGAAGCGCCGTTGAAGAAGTGCCGCAAGCGCGTCGACGCACATCGAGTTCATCGAGTTCCTCAAGCACATCGATCGGGACGTTTCGAAGCGATTCGACATCCATATCATCATGGACAACTATGGAACGCATAAACGCCCGAGCACACGCGCGTGGCTCGACGCTCACCCGCGATTTCACGTGCATTTTACGCCGACCAGCTCATCATGGCTGAATGCAGTCGAACGCTTCTTCAGCGAGATCACCAGCAAGCGCATCCGCCGCGGCTCCTTTCCAAGCGTCCCTCGCCTGGTCAAGGCAATCGTGGACTTCGTCGACGAGTACAACGCCAAGGCGAAGCCATTCGTCTGGACAAAGTCAGCGCGCACCATCCTCGCCAGGATCAAGAAATGTCAGGCCATTTATGGTTCGCTACACTAGGAGCCCCAAATGTGAGCAAAGGCCCGCAGGGTGGAAGAAGGAATCCCGTGAACTGTGGAGCGAGGCGACAACTGTAAATCTGGCACGCGAAAGCGTTACGGTGGTTCGAATCCACCCCGCCCAAAACTAGTAGTTTTCGCCGCTACCAACCTTTAGGAGAAGTATATGTTTCGTCTCGTGGTGAGTGCCCTCGTCGTCTTGTCGTGCTCGTCTGTCGCGCTTGCGGCCCCAAGCGTGCCCACGCGCGGCCAAGTGAGGGGCGACGTCGTCCACATGAATCAGCAGTTTCACGTGAATGGTTTTAACATTCGAATTGAGTCCATCCGGTGGATAGCGTCGACGAGTCCACTCGCAGCGAGAATTGCCAGCCTGCCGCAGATGGAGGCGCCGACTGCGCCCAATGGCTTCCTCGAGTTCAAGGTATTGAAGAAGAACACGCAGAGCGGCACCGCTCCCGGCGCCGGGCTCCTGAAGATCATGGCGTTCTACAGGGACGGCACGCAAGCCGACGACGGTGTGGCGTACCCGTTCTCTACGAGTTTCCACTATGTGGGCAGCAGCAGCACGAACATCTATCCCGGCCAGGGCATGACGGTATATTATTTCATCGAGAACGTGCCGCAGCCGAGCAAGCAGAATCCGCTCACGAAGCTCGTCATCAGCGATCCAAGCATGTACAACGATCCGGGCTATCCAAAGGTCTATCGGCTGTTGAATCCCGTGCTCACGCCGTAGCGAGAGCGGCGACGCGGGCGTTGCATAGTGGTAATGCCTCAGCCTTCCAAGCTGATGTCGCGGGTTCGATTCCCGCCGCCCGCTCCAAGCTCTTGGATCCCTCTAAACTAAGGATCCGTTCCGCCGCAGCCCATGGCTGGCACGCCTGGCGGTGGTACTCGAATAGGGTTTGAAGCCGCCGTTGGCTGCCGGCCTAGACGTCTTGGCGCAGCGAAGCGACGAATGCAGAAGAACCGGTGACCGTCGCTTGGCGCGGAAAGATTTTTTCAATGAGGCAGGTATGGACGTCGGCATCCGCGTCGGAGCAGCAGTCGCTCAGGACGATGGTGCGATAATCGAGATCGGAGGCGTGACGAAGCGTCGACAGTACGACGCCGCTGGTTGCAATACCGCACAGCACGAGCGTGTCAATGTCGTTAGCGCGAAGGATCATCTCTAAATCGGTTCCGGTGAAAGCGCCGATGCGATGCTTCGTGACGATCACGTCACTCGGCATTGGCGCAACACGCGGATCAATGTCGGTTGCGATGCCGCCCATGCTACGTATTCTTGCGAACATTGCATTGCGCGGGCTCACCTCGGGAAAGCTTGGCCGAAATCCTACGACGACGTAGATCACGCGCATTCCCGCTTTTCGCGCGGCTTCTATCGCCGAAGCGGTCGCGTCGAGTAACGCATCCTGGCCCGCTGCAAACCGCTCGACGATCGCGGTC
>JAKAPO010000294.1 GCA_021807065.1 bacterium | reverse complement strand
GCACGTCGGTGCTGGGCGGCATCTTCTTGCTCAACGCTCTGCGCACGTGGCGTGACTCGACCACGCGCGCCGCGCGCGGGCTGTTCCGATTCTCGCTCCTCTATCTCGCGCTGATGTGCGCGGTGATGGTGATCGATCGCATCATCGCCTAGAAGCGTGATGAAATCTTCGGACGTGCAGACTAGGCGTCTGCTCTTGACGCTCGGGCTGGGCGTTTTCGCCGGGGCGCTCGATCTTAACGTTCTTGCGCCCGCGTTGCCGGTGCTCGGCCGCGCGTTCGGCGTCGTTACAGGAGATCTCGCATGGATCTTCACGATCTATCTCTTGGTGAACGTTGCAGCGATCGCCGTCGCGTCGACGCTCGCCGACCGGTACGGACGGCGCATCATCTATCAGCTCTCGATCGGAACATTTGCTCTAGGGAGCGCCGTCACGATCCTGGCACCGACCTACAGCTACTTCCTCGTAGGGCGCGGTTTGCTCGCGCTCGGAGCCGGAGGCATCTTTCCAGTCGCGACGGCGGCGGTCGGGGATGTCGTTCCACCGTCGCGTCGCGGCGCCGCACTCGGCGCGATTGCCGCGACGTGGGGGCTGGCTGCGATCATCGGCCCGGCAATCGGCGGCGTCATCACGCACTTTCTGCCGTGGCCCTGGATTTTCGTGCCAAACTTCCCGCTCGCGGCGGCAGTTCTGCTGCTCTCGCGGCGGTACGTACCGGTAAAGGCACCGCACGCGCGCGGTCCGATCGACGCGCTCGGGCTCTTTCTACTCTGCTGGGGCCTGCTAGCGGCCGTCGACGGTATCCTCAGCGTGCGCGCCGATGTCGGCGCCGTCGGCATCGTCTTGCTGGCGGCATTCTTCCTGCGGGAACGTAAGTCGAACGATCCGATCCTGCCGCTCTTCCTGCTACGGACCCCGCAACTGTGGAAAACATACCTCCTCGAAGTCGTCATCGGCATTCTTGAGGGATCGCTCTTCTTTATTCCGACGGTCATCGTGACGGCGCAGCACGTCAGCACTGCAGTTGCGGGCGGCATTGCCGCGCTCGGCGCGCTGGTATTCGTCGCGGTGATTCCATTCTCGGGGCGTGCGCTCGACCGCATCGGCTCGCGTGACGTCCTGTTTGCGGGATGCTTCCTTACGGAGATCGGGCTGGCAATCTTTGCGTTGGGATTCGACTCGATGCCGCTCGCGATCGTGGCGATGATCGTCGCCGGCCTGGGCTTCGGAGCGCTGCTCGGCGCACCGACGCGGTACATCGTCACCAACGAAACCGGAGCGAGCACCCGCGCCACCGCGGTGGGACTGCTCAGCCAAGCGCTCATCGTCGGGCAGATTCTCGGCAGCGCCCTGATCGGCAGCATCATCGGCAACCTGCGCAGTGAGGCAGCCGGTTATCGGTTCGCCTATCTGAGCGCGTGTGCGATCGCGCTCGTGGCGCTTTTCATCACGTCGACGCTGCAAAGTCGTAGCGTCGAGCGCTCCGCCCCGCTGGAAGAGGCAGCGCCCTAGCCTGCTAGGGGTCTTGGAACCGAGCCCGACTTTCTAGAGAACTCGCGTCCGTGGCGTCGAAATGACTTGCGTGGACACACGCGAGGTACTCAATCAGGTGCCGCCGCTTTGCGGCGGCAATCTTTTCACCGACGATCGGCCGCTCCTCGACGCGATGCGTATCTATGCACCGGCGCCCCTGAGCGACGTGGAGGCGACGGGCCGCCGCGCGGCGCAACCCGATATCATCGCACTCGGCTTCGACGCGAACGCATATCCACCGGAGCTACGCACGCATGATGCACAAGGCAACCGCATCGACGAAGTGCGCTTTCATCCGGCATGGCACCGTCTCATGGACCACGCGACGGCTTTCGGGTTGCACGCGGCAACCTGGCACGACCCACACCCGTTCCCTCATCTGCGCCGAGCGGCAAAGTTCTACGTTTGGTCGCAGGTGGAATCGGGGCACGGTTGTCCCATCTCCATGACCTACGCCGCGGTGGCAACGCTCCGAAAACAACCGGAACTCGCCCGGTTGTGGGAACCGCGCTTGGCCGAGAAGGCGTACGATCCCCGGTTGCTCCCGATCGGAGAGAAGCGATCGGCACTCTGCGGGATGGGCTTGACCGAGAAGCAAGGCGGATCCGACGTTCGCGCTAACACGACGCAGGCGCGACCGTTGCGAGGCCGGGGGGCCGGCGAGCCGTATCTGCTCACGGGCCACAAGTGGTTCTGCTCCGCGCCGATGTGCGACGGGTTTCTCATGCTGGCGCAAGCCCCGGGCGGTCTGTCGTGTTTCTTCGTCCCGCGCGTTCTAGATGATGGCGCGCGCAATGCGTTCGTCATCGTACGACTGAAAGACAAGCTCGGGAATCGCAGCAACGCTTCGGCCGAAATCGAGCTCGACCGAACGCATGCCACGCTCGTCGGTGAGGAGGGACGTGGCGTGCATACGATCGTCGAGATGATCAATCATACGCGCCTTGATTGCATGGTCGGCTCGGCGAGTCTCATGCGGCAGGCCGTCGCGCAGGCGATTTGGCACGCCGAACATCGCAGCGCATTCGGTGCCTTGCTGATCGATCAGCCGGCGATGCGCAACGTCCTCGCCGACATGGCGCTTGAATCGGAGGCGGCAACCTGGCTTTTCGTGCGCGTCGCCCGCGCAATCGACGACGGCGATGCCGCGCTGAAACGAATCGGCACGACGCTTGGTAAGTATTGGGTCTGCAAGCGCGCGCCGGTAGTCGTCGGCGAAGCGGTAGAATGTCTCGGCGGCAACGGCTACGTCGAAGAATCGATTCTGCCGCGGCTCTATCGCGAAGCTCCCGTGAACTCGCTCTGGGAAGGGCCGGGAAACATCAACGCGCTCGACGTGTTGCGCGTACTGCACAAGGAACCCGAGGCGTTCGATGCACTGCGCGCGCAGTGGCGCGACGCTGCCGACGAACCGCGCGTCGCC
>JAKAPO010000293.1 GCA_021807065.1 bacterium | reverse complement strand
CATTACGACGCGCTATGAGTTTCACGCGGTGAATTTTCTTGGTCTCGTACACCTGGGGTGCATCATCATACTTCTCAGAAACTATTTATGAGATGTGCTCTAGCTTCCGGCAGCTTGAGGACGAGACTCATGCAACGAGGAGGATCTGAACGAGCCCCGCGAGCCAGGATGGCGAAGGGGCGAGGAAGTCAGTAGGAGCGAGCCAGGAGGGCGCGCGACGAATGGCTCCGAGTTGCATGAGTCTCGTCCCCGAACATTACGGAGTGTTGGCGAACTCGCAGCTGACGATCGTCGATGCAGTATCGGAAGTTGGCGGGCCTTGCGCGTTCTGCGGAATGTCGAATGCGGTCGTGGTATTCAGATTTGGCGCTACGTATGACGTGTCGGTTCCGCCGCCGATGCCGAGCGAATCGACCGGCACGTAGTTCGAAACCGAGCCATTGATTGTTCCGGGTTGCGTGACGAAGCAGTTTGCCTTCCACACGTTCTTGCCCGATGGGCTCGGCGTCGGCGATGGAGAGCCGCTCGGCGACGGCGAGGGGCTTGGTGATGATGACGGGCTCGCGGTGGCGAGAATCGAGCTGAAGATCTTGCGATCGAAGGTGATCTGGAACTGCGTCCCGAGATTATTCGAATTCGCGTTGAATTGGAAGTCCTGCGGCGGAGGGTTGAGCGCGATGACGGCGGGCGGCAAAGAGGTTCCGCTGCTGGTGACGAACTGAACGGGCACTGCCACCACGCCCCCGCTCGCATTGCCGGAGACGATGAACGCGTCGCTGAACGCCGAGTAGTTCGCTTGAGCGCCTCCGTTGGGAAGCGGCGTCAACCCGTTGCCTGTCGTATTGAAAACAATGATATAGTCGTAGGTCGAGTAGTTGAGACTGCCGGCGACGGTGAACTTCACCCACATCCAGCCGCTCGGCAGACCACCACTCTGCGCATATTTAGGAAAGGTTACTTGACGACCGCAGGCGATGAGCGCCGTTACGAAGACCGCTAAGGCCGCCAGGCCCAACCTACGCATCATGTTCTCCTCTCAGTGGCCTCGCACGTGGCGCTCGGCCTGGCGTTCGGCGCGGGACGCAATCATCGCGGCCGCTGCGGGCGTCGCGCTTTCGCTGGCATTCCCGAGAGCCGGCGCTGCGTGGCTCGTTCCGTTCGGGACGGCGGCGCTGTTCTGGACGTGGCATCGCGCCTCCTGGAAGCGCGCGTTCGCTCTCGGGTGGCTCGGCGGGCTCGTGTTTTTCTGTATCAGCTTTGCATGGTGGACGCATACGATCGGTAGCGCGATCGGCCCGTTCTGGGCCGCCGCCGCGGTCTTCATCACCTCCATGTACGAGGCGCTTGCCTGGGGAGCGACAGGCGCACTCGCAGTGCTGGCACGAAAGCGGGCGCCTGCCGCGCTCGCGCCGCTTTCGATAGCGGCCGCGTTCGCAGTCTTCGAGATGCTGCGGTCGATAGGAGTGCTGGGCGTTCCGTTCGCGCAACTCGGCTACTCGCAAGCCGACACGCCGCTGCGCGTTTTTGCCGCCTATGCCGGGACGTACGGGCTTACCTTCGTCCTCTGTGCGCTAGGAGCGTATATCGCGGATGCGATTGCACGCCGAACACTCCGGGCGCTCGCATTGTTCCTCGCCGCGCTGGCCGCCGCATGGGGCATCTGCTGGTTCGCGTGGCCGGCACGGCACGCCGCGCCGCCAACGATTCCTATCGCCGCCGTCCAGGGCAACATCGCGCAGACGCTCAAATGGCAACCTGGCTCGCTTGCGCTCGCGGTGCGGCGCTACACCACGATGACGCGCGCTGTCGCGCGCGATGCCAAACTCATCGTGTGGCCCGAGACCGTCATTACCGAGCGCGGCATCGGACTGAATGCAGATCCCGCCCTCGAGAACCGCTTCGCGTCGCTCGCACGTGGAGCAAACGCGACGTTGATCGTAGGCTCGATCGGCACGCACGGCGGAAACTACTACAACTCGCTCTTCTTTTTCACGCCCGGCCAAGCTATCGAGGAGTACGATAAGCGCCAGCTCGTGCCGTTCGCCGAGGACTTCCCCGGCGGGCGATTCCTCTATTGGCTGCCGTACGTGGGATCGCTGAATGGCGGCTTCGCGCAGGGTGCTGTCGCGGGCGTATACGCAACCGCTGCCGGTCTTCGCGTTGCCCCGCAGATCTGCTGGGAGTCGGCGTTTGCCGACATCGTCCACGATCAAGTGGTCCGCGGTGCACAACTGCTCGTGGTGAGCACCGACGATGCCTGGTTCGGAACGACGTCCGGTCCCTATCAGCACGCGCAGATCGCACAACTGCGCGCGATCGAGAACGGCATGTGGGTGATTCGCGCCGCCGCGACGGGTATCAGCGGCATCATCGCACCCGACGGTCATTGGACCGAGCGAACATCGATGAACACGCAGACGAACGTGGTCGGCAAAGTGGGTCCTCCGCCGGGTTCGCCATTCGCAAAGATCGGCCCGGCGCCGGTCGCCGGCGCCCTCGCGCTCCTATACGTCGCGACGATCCTGCCCCGAAGGCGACGGCGTGCGTAGGCATCGTAGGCTGATTCTCGGTACCGCGATCGGTGCGCTTACGGTCTATGTCGTCGTCGAACTGATCCTCGCCGGCAAAGGATTGCCGGTCATGCCGCCGACCGGCGCACCGATCATGCTGCGAGAAGGCGAGGTGCGTGGAAGTAACCATGTGGTCGCGTCGCGGTCGTGGCGTTTCTCGTACGATCGCGGTCAGCTCTCACCCGACTATGCGACCGGGACGCTCGACGGCGTCCACGACGGCATCGTCTACAGGAAGGGAAAGCCGTACCTACGGCTCGATGCGCGCCACGTCTCGCTCAATGCGCAGACTCTCGATTTCACCGCGGTTGGCATGGTGCACATCCAGATGCTCGACGATCCCTATCATCGGTCTTTCGATACCGATTATGTCGAATGGTCAAACAATG
>JAKAPO010000292.1 GCA_021807065.1 bacterium | reverse complement strand
GCGAATTTCTGTCGTAACGGATGGCTTTCAGCCACGAATGCCTCCTTGCGGTGCAGGATCGGCGGATTTTTGTATCCGCGGTAGTCGCGTGACTCTATTCGAAACGTTTGAAGATTAACGGTCACCGCGGAGGCAAGCGATGGATGCGGATCTGCCTCGAAGTCAGGGTATGTGAGGTAGGTGATCTTCGGAGCCGAGCGATGGAGCTTTATGATGTTGGCTCCTTCGACGCGACCAATGTAACCGCGTGCGCACCCTTCGTAGAGGCGAAGGATCGTCGAGAGCGATCCGAGGGCGCTTTCGTGCACGTACAGGGCTTCGGGCATGCTCTTGCCAAACTTGGACACCTGGCAGGCCAGGTCGACGACGCCTGGTTTACCGAGAGAAAGGAGCACCTCGTCGGCCTCGTTACAGGCGGCGATGTAGGTGGAAAAGAACTCTTTGACGTCGCGCTGCAGGGCGGGCGGCAGTTTGCCGTACGCGGGACGCTGATCGAAGCGAGCAAGTGCGAGATAGATGAGGAGATCCTCGGCCCGCTCGCGCGCCACTTCGTCCCAGCGCTCCCGGTCCGTCACCCGGAGGACGATCCTGAATGCCTTGCGCGGGCTGCCGAAGACATCACGTACTGCTTGCACGTTGGCGAGCTCGTCGTCGGCGGGAAGCCGACCGCGGTCGCCGACGAAGGCAATGAGCGGCGAAAGCAGATCTTCGTGTTGACGGAAGAGTTCCTCCGAGCGCGTGATCCGGGGCGCGGCCACGCGACGTCGGTAGCGCGAAGCCATGAACGCTGCCCGCGCCTCATCCTGCCGGAAAACATAGAAGATGCCGGGCGCCGCGGGGACGGACGTGACGCCAAGACATGAGTCGATCAAGTTGCGGAGTTCCTGCTGGTCGAAGAACTTCTGGAAGGTACCGCGGCTCGTGACGAGGCCGTCGGCAAAGTCGCTGGAGGCGCGAAGCGCTCTGCTATCCATGTTCATGCGGGCGCTCACGATGAGGAGATCCTCGGCAATATCCCACGCCCGCCTCAGAGCCTCCTGGCGCTCGGCCGGCTTCTCGATGACGTTAACGACGTAACCGAGATTGACAACCTTCGCCGGCCGCAGTGGATCGGCCGGCCGGTGAACCGGGTCCCAGCCGCTGGCCGCAAAACCGATTGCGCTCAGCATTCTTAGGTCGTCACCGAGGCCGCAGCCGTAGTCGAACAGGGTACACTCCTGAGAGAGCACGCCGTCGGCGATCGCGAGCTTGATCGGTCGGGAGAGTTCCGTACGCGAAATCGCCGTCTTGTGCCGCGCGATCAGTTGCTGCATCGCTGGATCAGGCTGCTTGCAGGGCGAGTTCTATTAAATCATCGATCTTGCGGAGATTCTTGTTAGCGGCGAGATAGGCAATGCCGCGATGCAGGTGAAGCCGGAACTGCTGAGCCAAGGTTTCGGCATCGGTGTCGAGCCCGTCGCGCAGGCAGCGTTGCTTCATGAGCGCGAGGTAGAGTTCGGCATATCGCCCGGCGAAGACGCGCCAGCTCATCTCGACGTTGCTGTCGGCGGCAATCTTGGAGAAGGGCGGCACACTTTTCTCGGCAAGCGAGACGCAGAGCGCCCACCTGCAAAGGACGTTCCAGTGCTCGATACCGGTAACCCGTTTCAGCCTGATGAGCTGGTCCTTGGCTTGCTGCGAGAGGCGGATGTGATCGATCGCCGTCATGCGGCTGCCCTCGCCTTAAAATAGCCGGGGACGATGCGCGTCCGTCCCGCCTCGTCATCATAGTCCAGGCGATAGGTGCGCCCAATCCAGGGCTCGAGGCGGCGCAGATAGTCGCCCGCGATCTCCTCGTCGGTTGAAAGCAGGAGCACCTGGTGGCTGGCGAACGGGAAGTACCTCTCGACCAGATGCACGCGATGATCGGTGTCAAGGCGTCCGAGCGGCGTGTCGATGGCGGTCGGTAGTGGCCGCCCCGACGCCCGGGCGAGGCCCCAGAGCAACGCTGTGGCGAGAAGCTGGCGCTCGCCCGCCGAAAGGCGTTCGGCGCTTAAGACTTTCTCGTCACGCCCGTAGAGCGCAAGCGCGTATGTCTCAGGATCGATGGTGAGGCGCGTGACGAGCGAGGCTTTTCGCAGGAGCTGCCGGTAGCTCTCGAGAACTAGATGCTCGATGCGCCGGACGTTGCGCTCAGTGATCGCTCGGCGGAAAGCGCTCAGCGTTTCGCGGATCTTGCTTGAGTGGCGAAGAATGCGCGAACGGTCCTGCCACTCGCCTTCGGCTTTGGCGCCCTCCTCGAGCAGCCGGGTCAGCGCCTGGCTCTTGCGCTCGATCTCGCGGTAGACGCGGTCTATCTCTGCGCCGATTGCGGCGTAGTCGCGCTCAAGGGTGGCGATTTCATCGCGGAGCGTATCGCGGCGCGCAGCGATTTCGGCAATCGTGTCCGCCCCGGGAATGCTCTCGAACCGGTGGCGCAGCTGTTCGGCGCGATCGTCAGCGTCCCTTTTCTGCTTCACCTGCGTGGCGGCGTCCTTGGAAAGGGCATTAAGATCGTCGTGCGTCAGGGACCGCAAGTCATTACGGGAACCGGGCGAAAGCTGGAGAACCGCGCCGGTCTTCCCAAGCGCTGCGCGCCTGCTGCGGTCTTCGTCGAGAAACTTGCGAACGGCCTCGAGCGCGTCCTTCGTCACCGCCTGCTTGCGCAGGTGCTTCAGCACGGCGTCGTCGCGCTCCTTGAGGGCAGCCGCGATCTCCCGCGCCTGGCGATAATGCTCCTCGTCGCGGTCCCGCGCGGCGGCGGATTTCATGAGATCGCGAAGCAGCACGAGCGGCATAGCTCCGGCCGCAAGTTCCCGGAGAGCAATTGCACGCACCGCCGCATCGTCTTCGGCCTTTTGCCGCTGGCGCTCGATCTCGGTGCGCTGCTCGTAGAGCTCGCCGCCGAGCTTCCGGAACTGCTCATCGAGCTTGCCAAGCGCCATGCGAGT
>JAKAPO010000291.1 GCA_021807065.1 bacterium | reverse complement strand
ATTCGGAATCTGCGCCGATACAGGGCCGGGTCTGATATCATGGGAAATACCGAGGAACGAACATCGAGGAGTCTTAGAGTTGGCGAAACCTGGTCAGGAACACTTGCGCACGCTGCTCTGGATCGGCGCCGCGGGCTTGGTCGCCGGCGTGGCGATCGGGGTCGCCATCGCCGTACTGCGGCAACACCGCCCCGAGCCCGATGAAACGAGCCAGCGCATCCAACAACTCATCGACGAGGCCAATCAACTTCTCAAGACGCTTGACGAACAGCGTAGCGCCTGAGCGCTCTCTGCGCCCAGGAAGCGAGCTCGACCTTCTTTTCACGGATCTGCTCGCGAACGGCCAAGCCGTAGGACGTGCCGACGGGTTGGTCGTGTTTTGCTTTGGCCCGCTTCCCGGCGAGCACGCCCGCGTGCGCATCGCCAGCGTAAAGAAGTCCTACGCCGTTGCGGCCCCGATCGCCCTGGATTGCTCGTCGCCCGACCGCGCGCAGCCGTTCTGCCCTGTCTTCGGCGCGTGCGGTGGCTGCCAGGTTCAGCATCTCGCTTACGAAGCGCAGCTGCGCTGGAAGCGCGAGATCGTACGCAACGCCCTCCAGCGCATCGGCGGGCTCGGCGGCACCGCAGTCCGGGAACCGGTCGGCATGGCATCCCCACGCGAGTATCGCAACAAGATGACTTTGGTCGTCGAAGACGGTGAGGTCGGCTTCTACCGCATGCGCTCGCACGATCTCGTTCCAATTACCGCGTGCCCGGTCGTCTTGCCCGCGCTGAACCGCTACGTTGGCGCGCTTGCGACCGCGCCGCCGAGTTCGCCGGTTCGAAGGATCTTGGATGAAGCGCGCCACATCGTGGTACGTTACGCGCGAGCAACTGGCGAAGCGGTGCTCGCGATATCGACGCAGCGTGCCTTGCAGAACGATCGCTCGGTCGTGACGGCCGTACGCTCTCGATTTCACGATGCGGTCGGGATCGTCAACTCGTTCGAGCCACGCAGCACGAATGCAATTCTTGGAAGCCGCCAGCGGTTGCTCGACGGCAGGGCGGAAATCGAAGAAGAAATCGCCGGAATTCGCTATCGAGTATCGACGGCCTCGTTCTTCCAGATCAATCCCGAGATCGTCGGGCGAATTTTCGAAACGATCGAGCGCGAGCTACTCCCGGCACGTTGCGTCGTCGATCTCTACTCCGGCATGGGAACGTTTTCGTTGTTCTTCGCCAAGCGCGGCACACAGGTTGTCGGCGTCGAGGAGAACGCCCACGCAACGGTGGAGGCGCTGGCCAACGCGAAGCTCAACGGCCTCGCTGATCGCGCGATCTTTCGTCGCAAGCGGGTCGAAGCGTTCGTCACCTCTCAGGCAGGAAGAGATGCATTCTCGAAGGCAGATCTCGTCTTTCTCGACCCGCCGCGAAAGGGCTGCGACGAGTCTGCGCTGAGAACTCTAAGCCGAGCAGGCGTTCCGAGAATAGGGTATCTGTCATGCGATCCGGCGACGCTTGCCCGGGATTTGAAGACGCTTTCGGCCAATGGATATACCATCAGCAGCGTGCAGCCGTTCGATATGTTCCCGCAAACAGGGCACGTCGAGGCGCTGGCAATTCTGAAGAAAGCACCAGAAGATGTCCATTGACGTTCGTTACGTCGCAAAGTTGGCGCGCATCTCGTTGACCGACGAGGAGGCGAAGCTCTACGGTTCGCAGTTGGACGATCTGCTCGAGCACGTGAAGATGCTCGAGAAACTCGACGTGACCGAGATTCCCGCTACTGCGCAAGTCATCGAATCGCGCAACGTCATGCGCGACGACGAGGAGCAGCCGTCGCTCGATCGTGAAATGCTGCTCGCGCAAGCACCGCAGCGTCAGGGTTCGTTCGTGCGCGTGCCGAGGATCATCGCCGAGTGAACGAGATGCTCGAGCGCGGTGCCGCGGAGATCGCCCGCGCGGTCAACGCGCGGTTGATCTCTGCGGTAGAAGTCGCGGAGGCGACGCTAGCGCACATCGACGCGTGTGACGGCGAGATCGGCGCCTACCTGACGGTTCTGGACGGGAGCGCCCGGGCCGCGGCTCGAGAGGTCGATGCGCGAGTAGCGGGCGGTGAGAAGTTGCCATTAGCCGGCGTACCGCTTGCGGTGAAGGACAACATGTGCCTGGCGGGCACGCGAACGACGTGCGCGAGCAAGATTCTCGAGAACTGGACGGCGCCGTATACCGCAACGGCGGTGCAGCGGATGCTCGATGCTGGATGCGTTCCGGTCGGGAAGACGAACCTCGACGAGTTTGCGATGGGCAGCTCCTGCGAAAACTCTGCTCTAGCGGTGACGCGAAACCCGTACGATCGTGCGCGCGTTCCCGGTGGCTCGAGCGGAGGCTCCGTGGCCGCGGTGGGTGCGCGCGAAGCGGCGCTCGGAATGGGCAGCGACACCGGCGGATCGATTCGCGAACCCGCGGCGTTTTGCGATCTCGTGGGCCTCAAACCAACGTACGGCCGCGTCTCGCGCTACGGCTTGATTGCCTTTGCGTCCAGTCTCGATCAGATTGGGCCGGTGGCGCGTAGCGTTGAAGATGCCGCGCTTGCCTACGACGCGATGGCGGGCCACGATCCGATGGATGCTACGTCGATCGATCGGCCGCTCGAGCCAACCGCCCACGGACTGCGCGACGATCTGAAGGGGCTGCGCGTCGGGATCGTTCGCGAGTTCGCCTTGGAGCCTCTCGGTACCGCAATGGCCGGCGTGTACGAGCGCGCGTATCGGGATCTCGAAGCGCTAGGAGCGGACCTTGTGGACGTCTCGCTGCCCACCGCCGATTATGGCTTAGCCACGTACTACCTGATCGCTCCGGCGGAGTGCTCGGCGAACCTAGCTCGCTTCGATGGAGTTCGCTACGGCTTGCGCATCACGCGCGACGACGTTACGCAGATGTACGAAGCTACGCGGGCTGCGGGCTTTGGTCCCGAGGTCAAACGCCGCATCTTGATCGGAACGCATGCGCTTTCGAGCGGCTACTACGACGCGTACTAC
>JAKAPO010000290.1 GCA_021807065.1 bacterium | reverse complement strand
ATGTGCGGCGTGAGCGTCACCGCGCTCTTTACATCCTTTTGGTAGAAACGGACTTCGCCTTCCGAAAAGTTGCTGACTTTAATCAGCGCAACTGCGGTTATATATAGTCCGAACAGCGGCAGGTTTTCCGCGACCCAGAGCGTCGCGCTACGACGATCGTGGAGCGCGTCGACCAAACATCCGTACGAAAATTCGCAATCGAGCGCGCCGTCAGCGGTTGCAGGCTGCACCGGTAGAGGCATTATTGCGGTGCGCTCCTGCGTCGCCGCCGACAACGGACCGCGGCAGGAGTCGGCGGCCAGGAAATCCTGGAACGCGAGCGATCCCATGACGTCAACATCGAGAGCGAGGGCATCGAGTGCACTCGGTCGGAAGGTGCAGGTGCTCCCTAGCGATCCGCCCTGGCGCACGTCGACGGTCATGCGTGTCGAGGTCGTCGAAGGCACCGTCACGCGAATCCGGCCCGTCGTGGGCGCATTCGAAACGACGGTCACCGCCTGCTTACGATCGATCGCCGAACGAAAACATGTCCAATTGCTTCCGCAATCGAGCACCGTCGCGGCGATGATGGCGGCGAACACGCAGTTACTTTTGCCGTGCGCGCGAGGCGTCCCTCGTCGCCCGGCGATTATAAGAAGAAGAAGAGAACGCCGAGGAGGATGATGAGCGCGCCGCTGAGGACTTCGCCGTAGCGTTCTACGGGTCCGAAGTCGATGCGCGCCGCACCTTCGGCAGAACCGACACAGAGCAGAATGTACGTCACCACGGTTGCGATGGCGAACAGGATCGCCATAACGGCAAGGAGTGCGGCTCCGTAGCGCGAGGCGGCGAAGAAGACCGGTATCCCCTCGACCATCGGCGACGAGCCGAGCACGAGCATGAGTGCCAAGCGCGGCGATGTCTCATGACCGTGCTCGTGGAGTGGTACGGCAATCGCGGCATTCCCGCCCACTGCGTGCCAATCTTCGGAAGGATGCTCGTGCCAGTGGCGATGCTCGAGGCCCCCGGCGTGACGGTGGAGATGGGTGTGGCCCACATGCTCCGGGTCACGGCTCGTGAGCAGCTCGCGCAATGCCGCGAGTGCGACCCAAGCTCCGAATGCGATGAGGGCTGCGCTCGACGCATAGCTCACCGCATGTCCCAATCGTTGCGCAAAAACGATTCCCGCAAACCAGACGACCGTACCCAATACGAGCGTCGTGAACGCGTGACCGATGCCTGCGCCGAAGGCGATCCGTGCAACGCGACCGCGACTCCAACCCTGTTGGCGCGCGAGTAAAGCGATCGGCGCCCAATGGTCGGGAACCAGCGTGTGCAGCACCCCCACCGCTGCGACCGCGGCGACGAGCAGTGCCTGTGGGGCAGGGTGGATCACGGGTATCGTCCCAAGAGAACGCCGACGCCTGCGCCGACGTAGTCGAACCGCATTGCCGGAATCCCGGTAAGCGCGTGGCCGAATTCGGCGTCGAACTCGAAGCGCTCGCCGAACAACCGTTGCACGCCCGTGTCGAGGAACGCACGATTGCCGATATCCGGGGCGACGCGCGAGACGTCGACGTATTCGGCGTAAACCTGCGTTGCATCGTTGATTCGCTCGACGATTACCGCGGAAGGTATGAACGTCCCATAACGTGCGTGGACGCCGCCGACGTTGAATCCACCGGTGGAGGCGAGCGCCAAAGTCGTTCCGATCGACGTTGCCGGTGTCAGCTGATAGGCGACGTCGAGGTTCGCCGTGTAGGTCGCATTACCGGCGGTGAACGCTCGTCCGCCGCTTGGCGACGTGTACAGTCCGTCGAGGCCGACTTGCCATCGCGCCGCGGGTGGCAACTCATATTTGAAACCGAGACCCCAATCGGAGAAGCCGTCTGCGTTTCCAGGCGAGCCGCGTTGCACGTCGATATTCGGTCCGACGACGTCGAGCTCGAATCGTTGCGCGACGCCGAAGCGCAGGAACCCCTGCACGAGTTGCGTCTGCGATGCCGTATTTGGCGGCGCGCCGAGCGTTTCGTGCTGGTAACCGAGCTCGAGCACCGCTGTTCCGCGTTCGACCGCACACGCGCTGTAGCCGACCGTCGGGCGATTGAGCTCGTTGAGGAGCCCCGCGCACGGATCGGGAGTTGGAGCGGAGGCGGGGGCAGTTGCCGCCTGAGCCGCGGCCTGCTGCGCGCAGACGCGCACGAGTACGAGAAAGGCAAGGGTGCCGAGCTTTCCGATCTTCATGCCGCCTCCGCCATACGAGCCGCAACCGCCCGAATCCGCCTGGTTTCTTGCGATACGATGAGCAAACTCTTCTCTTCGATCGCACTGCGCGATCTCACGCTCGAGAACCGCATCGTCGTCTCCCCGATGTGCCAGTACTCGTGCGAGAACGGAACCGCCAACGATTGGCACGTCGTCAATCTCGGACACTTCGCGCTCTCGGGTCCGGGATTAGCGTTCTTCGAAGCGACGCACGTAAGCCCGGAGGGGCGCATTACCGATCGCGACTTGGGTCTATATAGCGACGAGAACGAAGACGGCATGGCACGGGTTGTGAGATTCCTACGGCGTTGGACCCGCTCGAAGATTGGCGTGCAATTGGCGCACGCCGGACGCAAAGGCTCGACGCTGCCACCGTGGGAGGGCGACGGTCCCGCAGGGCCGCCGCGCGCATATCAAACGGTTGCTCCCTCCGCAATCGCATACGATGATGGCTGGCACGTGCCGCAAGCGCTCGACGACGCCGGCTTGCAGAAGGTGCGCGATGACTTCGTTGCTGCGGCGCAGCGCGCGCAGCGTTTGGGTCTCGACGTCATCGAGCTGCACTTCGCGCACGGGTATTTGGCGCATCAGTTTCTCTCACCGCTTTCGAATCATCGCACCGATGCCTATGGCGGGTCGCTCGAGAATCGGCTGCGCTTTCCTTTAGCAGGCCTGTGAAAAATCGGGTGTGCGTGTGATTTTGAGGTGCCTGTTCGTCA
Organism: bacterium; assembly: GCA_021807065.1. Lineage (GTDB taxonomy): Bacteria > Vulcanimicrobiota > Vulcanimicrobiia > Vulcanimicrobiales > Vulcanimicrobiaceae > Tyrphobacter. Next base: position 72 of record JAKAPO010000290.1, on the reverse strand, counting down.
TTTTTGCTCCTACGCGAGCTCTAAGGAGCCCGCAGTCGACCGATTTCCGGTCATGTTCGGCACTTTTGGAGA
>JAKAPO010000030.1 GCA_021807065.1 bacterium | reverse complement strand
TCTGCTCGTCACGAAGCTCCAGCAAGCCTATGAGATCCTTGTCCCCGATCGCGCTCGTGCTAGAGGCGATCCGTCGGGATTGATAGGAGATGAGCATGAAGACTGCAGCGATCTATGCCCGCGTTTCGTCGGACAAGCAGCGAGAGGAAAACACCATCGCGAGTCAGACCGCTGCGTTGGTTGAGTTTTCGGGAACTCACGGCTACAGTGTTCCCGAAGAGTTGATCATCCAGGACGAGGGATTCAGCGGCGCGAGTCTCATTCGCCCAGGTCTTGAGAGACTGCGCGATCTTGCGGCAGAAGGGCAGATCCAAGCGGTGCTGGTTCATTCGCCAGATCGGTTGAGCCGGAAATACGCCTATCAGGTGCTGCTCATGGAGGAGCTTGCCCGACACGGTGTGGAGACGATTTTCCTCAAAGCTCCGCAAACGGAGACTCCCGAAGATCAGCTGCTGGTGCAGTTTCAGGGAATGATCGCCGAGTACGAACGCGCACAGATCCTCGAACGATCCCGCCGCGGTAAGCGTCACCGCGCTCGCCAAGGTGAGGTCAGCGTCTTGAGTGGGGCACCTTACGGCTATCATTACGTGCGCAAAAGCGACGATTCTGCCGCGTATTACGAGGTTATCGAGGCGGAGGCGGCGGTGGTCCGGATGGTTTACGAGAGCTACACGGTAAAGAACATGAGCATCGGCGCCATCACCCGTCTGCTCAACGAGCGAGGTGTGCCGACGCGTAAGCAGACGACGCGGTGGGGGCGTTCGACAACTTGGGCAATGCTGCGCAACCCGGCCTACAAGGGGACGGCGTGCTTTGGCAAGACTCGGGCGGCCCAGCGGCAGCGCATCAAGCTCACACGGCCACTGCGCCGGCGCGGCGGCATCGCCCAACGTAACAGCGTTGGCCACGAGCGTCCAAGGGCTGAATGGATCGAAATCGCGGTGCCGCCCATTGTCAGCGACGAGACCTTCGCGCTTGCCCAAGAGCTGCTGGTGCACAACAAGGTTCATGCGCCGCGCCGCACCATAGCACCGAGCATCGTGCAAGGCCTCGTGTCTTGCAGCAAATGCGGCTACGCCCTATCGCGCACGTCGACGCGATCGACCGCACGCATGATTCATTACTACAAATGCCTCGGCTCTGATGCGTGGCGCCACCTTGGCGGCCCCGTGTGTGACAATCGCGCCGTGCGCCAAGACGTCCTGGACGCGGTCGTCTGGAGTGAGATCGTTAAACTCCTCGAGAACCCCAGTCTCATCCAGGAGGAGCTCGATCGTCGCTTGGTCGCCGCGCGAGATACCGCTCCGACCAAACGTCGCGAGGACGTTCTACGCCGCGAACTAACACGTATCCGAAAGAGCATGGATCGGCTGATGACGGCGTTTCAGGAAGACCTTCTGTCGCTTGATGAGTTGCGCCAGCGAATGCCGACTCTACGGCAGCGCGAAAACGCAAGCCGCTCGGAGTTGCAATCGGTCGTCGATCAGGTCGCAAACCGTGCTGCATATCTGCGGCTCGCTGAAACGCTTGCAGCATTTCTTGCGCGATTGCGCGAAGCCGCTGACACTTTGGATATTCAGGATCGTCAGCGAATCGCGCGGCTCCTGGTGAAGGAAGTGCTGGTCGGCGACGATACGATCGTCATTCGGCACTCGATTCCCATCCCAGGCGACCCCGGAGACGGCAACGGCCCAATGCCGCCATCTGGGAGCGGCCAAGGCGGCGACGGCAAAAGTTACCTTTTGCGTAAGGGGAGTCTTGATACATGTGCTCGCCAACCTGCATCTCTGCAGAGGCGTAGGGCGCGAGCGTCCACTGATTGCTGAACGGTGCGGGAGCCGGTAGATTCGAGAGCTTGCCGAGGAAGAGGTGTCCGTACCCTTTGAAAAGCGCGTTGTAGGCGAATTGGAACGTGTCCAGCCCGCCCGGCTGGCGATGTTGATCGATCCACTGGTGGATGTGGAACGTGATGTCGGGACTCAAGTATCCGGCCGCGTGAACGGCTACGTCAGGTTCGATCTGCCCGCTGCCGCTGCTCGTATCGGTCGCCGGCTGCGCGCTGAACGTGAGTGGCGTATGCTCCTTCAAAAGATCCCGGCTGAGTGCCGCGTATCCGGTGCGCTGGATGTATCGCCCGTACGCATTCAACTGGGGCGGAACACTGTGGCAGACCGAGCACGGCACGCCGTACGCCTGCGAGAACGCCGGCAGGGCCTGTGCCGGCAGCGATGGGAGCGCCGCCGCGAGGAACCCGACAACGGCATACGTCGCACCATGCCGGCCGAATCGACGAGAAATCAGGCGCCTCATCGTTTTCAATTATGCCGCATCAAACCGGACTGCATGTGAAGTAGCTATGATTTTCGTAGGAAGATGCTTTTCATAGAGACCGGCAGCCGTGCGCTATCTCACGACTTCGGACAGCGCCCGCGCACCGGGCGTCAAGTTGCGGACGTAACCTGCAATGCTCGCCCATCCTCCCTGGATGGCGATGCGGCCGGCTGCGGCTACTTGCCGCGTTGTTTGCGCAACGCTTCTTGGCGGCGATGCTCCAGCTCGGCGAGTTCCTGCATCATCGCGCTATCGACGCCCTGGACTTCGATGCTCTTCTGCGCCGACAATCTCGGAGGCACAACCGGCTTTGCGCGCTGTTCCTCCGCATCGGCAGCGTGTGCCTTGCGTAAGAACGCGGCGTAGGTCTGTGCGTTGCGCGCGCGCGCGTTCTCTCCTTGGGCGGCACCGGCCGGAATCCCCGAATCGTCCGGCAACGAAGCGTCCACGACGCTGGCATGAGGTGCGATGACCACGTGGTTGCCGATCTTTACCGGCTTCGACGTTGCACGAACGACGGCGTGCTCCATCACGACGCAACCCTCGCCGATCTCGATCGGCGCGCCCTCCGAAGTGAGGATCGCTCCGTGAAGGATGGCACACCCTGCGCCGATCGTCACGTCGCCGCTGACCACCGCGGTCGGAGCGACATAAGCGCTTTCGTGGACCTGCGGCTTCTTGTTTTGGCTCGAGAAAATCACACTCCAGCCTCCTGATACTGCTGATAACCTTCAACGTAGATGTGGTGGATGATAGACTCCAAATCCGGCTCCTCGATGCTCACGTCCTCCAGCGCATAACGCTCGCTCGACAGTCATCGTCGCTCCCGCGACGGCAACGCGCTCTTCGTAATCGCGCGAGAAGAGCGTGCGCAGGCGCCGAACGCCCCAGGCGCGCGGCGTACCGCTCGGAACACCTTGCGCAAGTCGCGCGTCTCGATGATCGGCACAGCGCAGTATTCAACATGCTTCGGCTAGAAGCCGGTTGCGTGGCGCGAACGATCGTTACCGTTTCGAACGAGTATGGGGCGGGCGGAACCGCCGTCGGAAACCGCGCCGCGCGTCTTCTGGGCTACGAAGTGGTCGACGAACAACTTCCCTTCGTCGTCGCACAGCGGCTCGAGATCTCTCAGCAGGATGCCGAGGCGGCGGAGGACACGCGACGGTCGGTCGGCGAGCGCATGCTGGCGGGTCTGGAACGAGGAACTCCGGAGTTGGCGATTCCCAGTCTCTCTGCGGCGCTCGAGGAGCGATACGTTATGGAAGTTCGCAATGCCGTGCTCGAATACGCCGCGCGCGGGCGCGTGGTTATCCTCGGGCGAGGAGCGGGCGCGATCTTGGGAAAACGTCCCGACGTGCTGCGCGTCTTCCTCCATGCGCCCAAGGCGTGGCGTATCGAGTACGTCGCGCAGCTGCACGCCATCGATCGCAAGACGGCAACCGACGAGGTCGAACGCGTCGATGCCGCTCGCCGAGCCTACCTGCGTGACGCCTACAAGGTCGCGTTCGGCGACCCGAACGAGTACGATCTCGGCCTCGACACCGCGCAACTCGGCCACGAGCTATGCGCGGCATTGATCTGTCAAGCGGCCAACGCGTGATCGAGCGTCCGCTGCCGAAGCGCGCGCCGCTGCTTGCGGCGTTGCGGTACCGCGACTTTCGGCTGTTGTGGGTCGGTCTGATGATCTCCAATCTCGGAACGTGGATGCAGTTCACGGCTATGGGTTTCTTCGTCGCGCAGATGGCGGGTTCGCCGCACCGCGCGGCGCTCGACTTAGGCTTCATCGGCGCGGCTCGCGCTATTCCCGTGTTGCTGCTCTCACCGCTTGCCGGCGTCGTGGCCGACACGTTTCCGCGTCGCGCGACGCTGGTCTTCACCAATACGACAATGTCCCTCGCGGCGCTCGCCCTCGCAATTTTTTCAAGTTTGAATCGACTAAATCTCGCGAGCTTGCTCGTGATATCTGCGATCAACTCAGCGGCGAACGCATTCGATTCACCTTCGCGGCAGAGCTGGGTACCGTTTCTCGTCGACCGCGCGTACGTCGCTAACGCCATCGGCCTCAATTCGGTCGCGTTCAACGCGCCCGCGGTGATCGGGCCCGCACTGGCGGGAGCGCTCATCCTGTGGGTTGGCGTGAGCGGCTCGTTTTACGCGAACGCCGTGATGACGCTCGCAGTGGTGGTCGCCGTCATCATGATGCGCCCGTCGCGACCGGTCGCGCAGCGCGGAGAATCGATCTGGCAGGCGCTGCGCTTGGGCATCGTGTTTTTGGCGCGTCACCCGATTCTGCGCTGGATCATCGTGTTCTTCATCGGAACCGCCTTGCTGGTGCGCCCGTACAGCCAGTTGATCCCGGCTTACGCTATCAATCAGCTTCATGCTGGCGCTGCGGGGCTCGGCTGGGCCGTTGCCGCCATCGGTGCGGGCGGCTTCGGCGGTGCGCTTGCGACGGCGTATTTCGCTCAGCGCGAGCGCCGATCGTATCTCTGGTTCCTCGCCGGAGCGCTCATGTCGTGTGGCGTTCTCGTGCTTGGCATCGTTCCCACGCTCGCGATCGCCCTACCGCTGCTTTTCCTGATCGGCCTCGGAACGCTGACGTTTCTCGGCGCTTCGAACGTCCTCATCCAGACGCTCGCCCCCGACGAAGTACGCGGCCGCGCGATCTCCGTCTACACGATGATCGCGATTGGCGTGGTACCGCTGGGCGCACTTCTCGACGGCACCATCGCATCACGGATCGGTCTCAATTGGATGTTCGTGCTTGCCGGCGCGGTCTGCATGGTCGCCCTCGCCGGCATCTGGCTTTCCCGGCCGGTGATTAGAAGCGTATAGTGCATCAAGGGTTCGTTCGTTCCGGGAGTGGGTGGCGCGTCCTATGGGTACACGAACCCCGACGCGACAACGCGCTGGACGAAAGAAAGCGAGTTGCGCGACAGACGCGCAACTCGCATTGGTAGCACGAAAAAAGCCGCGCTTAGGCTAGGCGGCTTTCTTCCGGCGACGGCGACGCGTGGCTTTGCGCGCACCCTTGCGCGCTGCCTTACGGCGCGTGGCCTTGCGCGCTCCGCCCTTACGGGCGCGTTTGCGGCGCGCTTTCTTCGGAGCTGCCGCCTTTGAAGCGGCTTTCTTTCTCCGTCTCTTAGCTGCCATTCTGTGCAACTATCCTTTCTCTGGTCGCCTAGTCGACCAGGGTTACTGCCTCCCTTATACAGTATTGGCGGAATTTATGCAAGTTTTGTCGAGTGACGGCACGCGGATAGACGTTCGCGTCGACGGCACCGGTGCGCGCACGGTCGTGCTCATCGCAGGATTTCCGCTCTCGCGAGAGATTTGGAACCTCACCGCGCAACGACTCGCGCACGCGCATCGCGTGGTGCTTCCCGACCTGCGCGGCATGGGCGCATCCGCCGTCGCCGACGGCCCGTACTTGATGGAAACGCTCGCCGGCGATATCGCCGCGGTGCTCGACGCGCTCGACGTCGAGCACGCAACGCTCGTCGGCCACTCGCTCGGTGGATACGTCGCGCTTGCCTTCGCGCGAATGTTCGTCGAGCGACTCGACGCACTCGCACTCGTATGCAGCAGACTCGCCGCAGACGCGCCGGAACAGGCGCGCAATCGCGAGATGCTCGCGCAACAGCTAGAGCGCGAAAAAACCGTGGCCGCTTTGGTTTGCGCCTATGCTGAAAGGTTGTTATCCAATGCAACGAAGACCGAGCATCGCGAAATCGTCGAGAGCGTGCGCGCGTTCATAGGCCGTACCGATCCGCGTAGTGCCGCCGCGATGCTGCGCGGCATGGCGTTACGTAGTCCATCGGACGATATCGCTCCGGAGCTGGCCCTGCCCGTGCTCGTATTGGCAGGCGGCTGCGATGCGGTCGTGCGGCTGGAAGAATCGAAAGCGATCGCCGCTGCGTTTGCGCATGCGGTCCTCGCGATTGCCGAAAGGAGCGGCCATCTTCCGATGCTCGAGGAGCCGGAGCGAACCGTTTCGCTCTTAGAAGATTGGCTATCCGAAACCACCCGCCGCTGATCGTTCGGGGGCACCGGTAATCCCGGTCGCGCTCGGCATCACTGCAACCAGCAGCCGCAGCGGATCGTAGATACCGACGGCCGGCAGCTCCTCGCTACCGCGACGCGCCGCTCGCAAAGCTTCGAGCGCCTCCGGAAGCGCAAACTGCTCCCCGCCGATCCCCGCCACGAAACGTCCACCACGAATCTCTCCTCTCGCCTCCATCCGCCGCAGGGCGATCAGGATCTCGCGCCATGGCGGAGCGAGACTCTCGCGCACCGCGACGTCCCGGCAGAGGACGCCCCAGCGAGCGAGGAGGCGCTGCGCGAACGCGTGGGCTTCGACGCGATCTCGCCCGGACCGCAACAGCGTCCACCTGCCGCTCGACGAGCGCGGGCGCGTGCGACGTCCGGAGTTCCCGAGGCGCCGTTTAGCATCGACGAGCGAACGCAATGCGTCGAAACCATCGGCGGTAACGCATCCAGCGGCGACGAGTTGCCAGAGTGCCTCCTCGACCTCGCTCGCAAGACGCTTGGTGCCGCGTTGGATTTCGGCGAAGAACGGTGCGCCGCGATCGGCGATGAAGGCCAGCGCCTCTCGCGCTGCGTGCGACAGACGCGTCGTATCTCCGTCAGGACGCGCGACCAGTTCCTCGGCGCTCTCCCGCAGGAATAGCGCAATCGGTGCAAGTTTCGTGGGGCGCACCCGTCGAGGGAGTTCGCGTTCCGGCGCGAGAGCCGGATGGCGCGTGACGCGGCCCCACATGACATCGCCCGAGTAACAGAGGCGGTCGAGATATTCGGGCTTATATCCGGCGACGCGCGATGGCAGCACCTGCGTCTCCCACGCGGCGGCCGGAATCTCGTAGCCTTCGAGTTGCCTGACGACGTGCAGCGTGCCGTCGGTCCCGTGCAAGCGCGACGACCGGGCTACGTGCTGCCAGCGATACAGGAAACGAACGTATTCGGCCAGGGTAACCGGTTCGATCTCACGCCGCAGCTTGCCGATGGTGAGGTGATGGATGCGCGCTAGCACCCTTCGGTTACACCAGTCGGGGGTATCGTAGTTCGTCCGTGCCGTTGTCGCCTCGGGGCTCGTGTACCGTAGTACACGTCGCCCACTCGGCTCCTCGGCCTGAACGAAATCTGCCTCCCCCTTCATCCTAAACCGGCCGCGGAGGATTTGACCTTGTGTTTCGAGGGCGAGCAGCGCGCTCTCGACTGAAGCGAGGGGAACGTGCAACTGGCTGGAAAGTTCGGCCGCCGTCGTGGGGCCGCTCGATTCCAGCCGGCCTCGCACGATCTCGACGACGGCGTCGGCGTCGGGCTCGCCGTCGCTTGGATAGGCTTTGCGCACCAACTCGAGGCGCTCGGCACAGGTCCACAGTTGTGCTTCGCCGACGGTAAAGACGCTCGCACGGCGTTGCGCGACGAGCTCGCCGAACCACGCCTCCCACGGCGAATGCGGCGGAAGGACGATCAGTGTGGCTAGCGCGTCGTGTAGTTCGTCGGCGTCGCGCACGGCGGGCAAGACGTCCGCTGCGACCGCTTCGATCACGTCGGGATCGAGCATTCCGGCTTCGCCGGTGCCGTCGGGAAGCGTACGGCGAAGCGTGACGGCGCGCGCGCGCCGCTCCTCCAGCGGCGCGTCGTCGAGAAACGCGTAGGGGTTCGCATTGAGGATCTCGTGTGAAAACGGCGAGGGCTCCGCGGTGTCGATTGCAACGGTGTCGATCACGCCGCCTTCGATATCGCGCAGGATCGCCGCGAGCGCATCGAGGTCCATCGCCTCCCGCAAACAGTTGTCGATCGTTTCTCGCACCAGCACGTGATCGGGAATACGGATCTCGCCGGTCAAATTTTCCGGACAGGCGGCTTGATCGGGAAACGTCGCGGCGAGCAGGTCGTCGGCGCGCATGCGAAGGATCTGCGCCGGCACTTTGCGGCCACCCGTTCGCCGCAGGATTGCGAGCGACCGCGTTGCGTTCCAGCGCCAGCGTGCTGCGAACATCGGCGAGGGCAGGAGCGCTTGCGTTAGGACGTGTTCGACGCTCTGCGACTTGACGAACTCAAAGACGATCTCGAGCGGGAAGGAGTGCTGATCTGAGAGCGAGAGGACGAGACCGTTGTCCGTTGCAGCCGCCTGCAGTTCCAAGTTGAACGAACGGCAGAAGCGCTTGCGTAAAGAAAGGCCCCACGCGCGGTTGATGCGCGCGCCGAACGGCGCGTGCAGTACGAGCTGCATGCCGCCGCCCTCGTCGAAAAAGCGTTCGGCAACGACGGTACGCTGCGTGGGAAGCGCGCCCAACGCGGCCTTACCCGCGCGCACGTATGCGATCGCCTGCTGTGCGCCGGCTTCGTCGAGCCCACATTCGTCGCGCAGGAACCCCATCGCACAATCGGCGCCGCGCGCGTCGATCGCTTCGCGGATCTCGCAGACTTCCTGCGACAGCTCCACCGTACGCCCGAGTCCTTCACCGTTCCAAAACGGGATCGACGGCGCTGCTCCGTGCGCGTCCTCGACGCGCACCACGCCGGCCTCGATGCGCCGTATTCTCCACGAGTTCGTGCCGAGCAAGAAGATGTCGCCGGCCATGCTTTCGATGGCGAAGTCCTCATCAAGGGTACCGATGCTCTGCCCGTCGGGTTCGGCGACGACGCTGTACAGGGCTGTATCGGGAATCGCGCCGCCGCAGGTGATCGCGCAGAGACGGGCGCCGCGTCTCGGGCGTAGCTTGCCGTTGACGCGATCGTAGTGCAGCCACGTTCCACTCCTTCCGCGCGAGGTAGCGATGCCGTCGGCGAGCATGGAAAGGACGCTTTCGAAATCATCGCGCGCCAGTTTTCGATACGGGTAGGTTCCGCGCACGAGCGCATAGAGATCGTCGACGCTCCGTTCGTGTTCCGCACACGCGGCGACCAGCTGCTGGGCCAGTATGTCGAGCGGAGCGTTTGGAATTGCCAAGGCGTCCACCTTGCCGGCGCGCAGCGCGCGCACCAGCGCCGCGCATTCGATGAGCTCGTCGCGCGTGGTGGCGAAGATGACGCCCTTCGGCTGCGCGCCGATCCAGTGGCCGGAGCGGCCGACGCGCTGCAGCGCGACGGAGATCGCTCGCGGCGTTCCTATCTGCACGACGAGATCGATCGTCCCGATGTCGATGCCGAGCTCGAGCGAGGCAGTGGCGACGACGGCGCGCAACTTGCCGCTCTTCAGGCGCGTCTCCGCCTCCAGTCGCGCTTCGCGTGCGAGGCTGCCATGATGCGGGAGGAGCACGCCCTCGCCGAGACGCTGCGTCAGTGCAAAGGCGACGCGCTCGCTCATCCGGCGCGTCGCTACGAAGACGAGGGTGGTGCGATGGCTGCGTATCTGCTCCGCGACCTTATCGTAGATCTCGTCCCACATCGCACCGCTTGCGACCGCGCGCAGCTCGTCCGACGGTACCTCGACACGCAGGTCTATCGATCGCCGGTGCCCCACGTCGACGATGCGCGCGCGTGCGCTCAGGAACCGGGCGACGCTTTCGACCGGATGCACCGTTGCCGAGAGTCCGATCCGTTGCGGTTTGTGACCGCCGTCGCGCGCGACGATGTCATCTAGGCGCGCGAGCGTCAATGCGAGATGTGCGCCGCGCTTGCTGCCCGCGACTGCGTGAATCTCATCGACGATGACCGTCGTTACCGCACCGAGGAGCGCGCGCGATCTCTGCGCGGTCAAGAGGATGTAGAGCGATTCGGGAGTCGTTACCAGTACGTGAGGCGGCGTGCGCAGCATTCGCGCGCGTTCCGCCGGCGTCGTATCGCCGGTGCGCACCGCCGTGCGAATCGTCTGGAGCGCGAGGCCGCTCTCGACTGCACGGCGCATCAAATCGTGCAGCGGTATCTCGAGGTTCTTGCGAACGTCGTTGCTGAGCGCTCGCAGCGGCGAAACGTACACGACGAGCGTCGCGTCCGGTAGAACGCCGCCGGCGGCGCGACGGACTAGATCATCGAGACAGATCGAGAAGGCGGCGAGCGTTTTTCCGGAGCCCGTCGGTGCCGCTATCAGAACGTCGTCCCCGCCACGCACGACCGGCCAACCGCGGCGTTGCGGCTCGGTCGGCTTGCCGCAGCGCTCGCGGAACCAGCTCTCGACGAGCGGATGAAACTGCGAGGGAGGCGCCTTCATCGAACGTCTGTTCGTTCCGCTAGAGCCCTGTATCCCGCTGCGAGCGTTGCCAAATTGTCGATCCGGCCGTCGGCGAGCATGCTCCTGAAGTCATCGATGTCGACGAGCTCTAGCTCTAGGCACTCGGTGCTGTCAGGCGTTGGCTTCGCCACGCGGCGGGCGCGGGGCGCCATATAGAGGTAGGCCTTGGCAGTCGAGCGCACCGGCTCGGCAGCAAAGGCGCCGAGCAGCCGCATCTCGCCTGCATCGTAGCCGGTCTCTTCGAGAAGTTCGCGCCGTGCACACGCCTCCGGCGCCTCGCCATCTTCGACCATTCCGGCGGGCAGCTCCAAGCCGATTGAATCTGCCGCGTAGCGGTATTGGCGCACCAGCACGACTTTGCGCTCCTTCGCCAGGGCAAAAACCATCACGAATCCATTGGATTCCCGGACGTAGTACTCAGGAAGAACGGTGCCTCCCGGCAGCTCGATCTCGTCTCGTCGAATCCGCAGGAAGCGCGAATCGATCACGTACTCGGATTTCCGGCGCGTCCAGCAGGGCTTAAGCATGAGCTAGTCCTTCGCTAGTGAATGTGCCCGCCGATGCAGGGTTCCCAGGATCGTGTCATCGTCATCGGCGGCGGGAGCATGGGGGCGGGCATCGCAGCGGTTGCGGTGCGGGCGGGTTACGCTGTAACGCTGGTCGAGCCGGACCCAAAGGCGCGCGAGAGCGCGGCGAGGCGCGCGCAGGGAGCCGAGATCGTCTCCGAGCTGCCACGGAGCGATGCCGTGCTTGCAATCGAGGCAGTTCCCGAGCGCCTCGATCTAAAGCTTCCGGTCTTTACGCAGATGGAGGGCAAGCTCGCAAAGGCTGTGCTTGCCACGAATACTTCGTCGCTTTCCGTTGGCGAGATCGCCGAGAGCACCGGCGAACCGGAACGCGTCATCGGGTTGCATTTCTTCAATCCGCCCGAGAAGATGGCGCTCGTCGAAATCGTGCTGCATCGTACAAGCAGCGACGAAGCCTTGAACGTCGCACGAACGTTCGTCGAGCGCATAGGCAAGACTGGAATCGTCGCCGCCGATACCCCCGGCTTCATCGTGAATCGCGTCGCGCGGCCGTTCTATCTCCAAGCAATGCGCGCGCTCGAAGCGCGGGTGGCCGAAATCGAAGAGATGGATGCTTTAGCCCGTGGCGCCGGTTTTCGCATGGGGCCGTTCGAGTTGATGGATCTGATCGGCCTCGACATCAACCTCGCAACTACGGAATCGATCTACGAACGAACCGGATACGATCGCCTCGCACCGGTCGACGTGCAGCGCGCCCTAATCGCACAAGGCCGGCTCGGGCGAAAGTCCGGCGCCGGTTTCTACGCGTACGACGGAGCGCCACCGCGCTTGGATTTGCGCCTTCCGTCGCGCGATAAACCGAACGACGACGAGCTCGTAGCCGTGATTGGTGCAGGCACTCTGGCGGAGCAACTCGCTGTCGCTCTCGCGCAGCACTTCTCGCCGGTCGAGCGAGCCGCCGACGAGGAACAAGTCTCGATGCTCGAACGGCAACCGACGATCGCGATCGACGTAGGAGACGGATCGAGCGACCGCACCGGCGCGATCGCACGGCTCGACGCGGCCCTTCCCGCGGAATGCGCGATCTTCGTCGATGCCTATGCTACCGATCCCGATGCTTGTGCAAAGCGGGCGAAGCACCCCGATCGCATCGTCGGCTATGGGATCGTCGGATCGTTCGACGAGCAGGACGGAATAGAGATCGTCGATGCTGAGACGACGTCGGACGAGACGCTTGCCCTCGCCCAGGAGATGTTCGAGGCCACCGGACATGGCGCAGTGTTGGTCGAGAACGTTCCCGGACTCTTTCTCGGAAGGGTGATCGGGTCGATCGTGAACGAAGCGGTTGCCGTCGTCGGCGAGGATGTTGCATCCGCGAGCGACGTCGACACGGCAATGCAATTGGGGACGAACTATCCGCTCGGACCGATCGCCTGGGGGCGCGAGATCGGCGGCAGGCGCATCGCGCGCATCCTACGCCGCATTGCCGAACACGACGGTGCGCAGTTCGCTCCGCACCGCGCACTCTGGGTTCTGGATATGGAAGAAGAGGTTACGGCGGAGGAGACGGATACGACAAGGTGACGCCAAAAGACCAAAGGTCGGTGCACTCGGAGACGGTCGGGCCCGGAGACGGCACGACGTAGAAGAAGATGTAGTACGCCTCCGGCGTCAGGTTCGAAAAGGTTGTCACACCGCTGGCGTTGGTCGATTCGGAAACCGTCGATCCTGAGATCGCTGTCGTGCCTTGGCAGCCCGTAGCCGAGGAGTACGTCGCGCTATTCATGTAAATCGTGCCCGAACCGTTCGGCGGGGTTGTCGCCGCCGAGTACGGGTTTCCGTTGTAGTATGCGGTCACCGTCGCAGTCGACGCGGTCGGCTGCGGGGTAGGGCTGGGCGAAGGTGTCGGCGTGACCGACGTTCCCTTGGATTTACAAGCCACGAGGATCAACGCCAGAATCCCCACAGCGAACAGCAGCCGTTTGGGCATGGCGGCGTTTGTTCCGTTCGGAGTGGCGGTGCCCCTTGCGAGGCAGGTTCAGCCTGCACTCAGGTTGCCTCTCTTCACGTGGAGTGCCCAACGGCGGCGAGCAAGCGCGTCGCTTGCAGATACGCGAGCGTGCTGTCGGCACCCATATTTGGGTTGGTTCCGAGAGCGCGCTCGCCGCACGAAGCATTGCCTCCGGGAGACGCGCGTTACCGTAGGTCAATCGTTCCTCCCACCACATCCAATCCGTATGGCGGCTCCGTTGCGTGCGGCGCGGGCGCAACGATCCACCACCTGCTGCGGTTAGGGGCCTATCATGGCACGAATCTATGAGAATCTAGCCGATACCTTCGGCAACACACCCCTTGTGAAGATCCCGCGCCTGGCTGCAGGCATTCCCGCGACGGTGTTGGTGAAGATGGAATCCTTCAATCCTGCCGGTTCGGTGAAGGACCGCATCGGCGTCGCGATGATCGAAGCGGCGGAACACGACGGCAGGTTGCGTCCGGGGATGACCATACTCGAACCGACGAGCGGCAACACCGGGATTGCGCTTGCGTTCGTCGCCGCGGCGAAGGGTTATCCGTGCATGCTCGTCATGCCCGACACGATGACGACCGAGCGACGGAATTTGCTCAAAGCTTATGGGGCGCAAGTCATCTTGACGCCGGGCAGCGACGGCATGAAGGGCGCGATTGCGCGGGCGGAGTCGATTCAGATGCAGCGACCGGAGCGCTATTTCGTGCCGCAGCAGTTCGACAATCCGGCGAACCCCGAGATTCACCGGCGCACGACGGCCGAGGAGATCTGGCGCGATACCGACGGCGCCGTCGACGTCGTCGTTTCGGCGATCGGAACGGGCGGAACGATCACGGGCTGCGGACAAGTGCTCAAGGCGCGCAAACCTGCCGTCGTCACCATCGCGGTCGAACCGGACGCCTCGCCGGTGCTTTCGGGGGGATCGGCCGGCTCGCACAAGATCCAAGGTACCGGTGCCGGATTCGTGCCGCGGGTGCTGGATACCGGCGTCTACGACGAGATCATCCGCGTGACCGACGCCGACGCCATTGCAACGACTCGGCGCGCGGCGCGCGAGGAGGGCATGCTGGTCGGCATATCGTCCGGCGCAAACATCTGGGCGGCACTGCAGGTTGCTGCGCGACCGCAGTTCCGCGGCAAGAGGATCGTGACGTTTGCCTGCGATACCGGCGAGCGCTATCTGAGCAATCCCGTCTTTGCAGAGCAGGAAGCCGTCGTTCTCGAACCCGCCCTCGTGTGATCGTTCAAGTCACGCGCGGCGGCCTCGT
>JAKAPO010000289.1:557-3042 GCA_021807065.1 bacterium | reverse complement strand
CCGGTTGTCGGCGGACTCAAAGCCACTCAAATTCAGATTCAGTTCGGCATCGGTTCGCCGAGCGTGATTCAGTTCTAAGGCAAGGATGAGAACGATGAAGATCAAGCACCTCCAACGCGCGTTCGCTCTGGTCGCCATGGCCGCGCTCGCGGCCTGCGGCGGCGGCGGAAGCAGTTCCTCGACGATTCCGGCCCCGGGACCCTCGGCGGTACCGAACGTGCTCGCGCGCGTCGTCGGCGTCGGCGACAGCCTCACCGCCGGCTATCAATCCGCCGGCTGGCTCGGGGCGACGAACGTCCCGAACCCGCTCCTTACCGGGACGCCCTATGCCGGCGCCCCGGCACCCTTCGGCCAAGAGAACGGCTGGTGGTCGTTGCTCTATCAGCAGTCCCAAACCGCGCTGACCGGCACGCCCTTTAGCCCGTTCCTGATGGCCGGCCCGACGAGCCCGTTACCGCTGATCGCGGGGCCGGGCATCGGCAACGAACTCGTCCCGGCGAACCCCGCGCTTACCGGCGGGCTCGAGTTCGGCCCACTCTACGGCACCGCGCCCGGAGCGGGTTGTAAGGCGAACGATCAAGCGGCATATAGCCTCTCGACGGTCGCGACGACGCTCGAGAATCCGAGCGGAACGCCGCTCGACCTCGGAATCCCCGGCCTCACGATCCATGAAGAGATCGCGATGCATCAACCGCTTGTCCCGAGCTGCGCGGCGATTCCGGGAATCCCGGCCGCCGTTCAGGGCGTCGTCGGCGGCGAAAGCGAGGATTTCTGGCCGGTTCTCCACGGTTTCACGAATCTCGGTTCCTCGCTCACGCCGCTCGCCGCGGCGGTCTCGCTCAAACCGACGCTCGCGACGGTCTGGCTCGGTGCCAACGATCTGCTGAAGTACGCGTTCAGCGCCGGACAGTGGCAGGGTGACGACACGACCGTTGCCCAGGTTCAGAGCGACATAACGACGATCATCAACCAGCTGAAAGCAACCGGGGCCAAGGTCGTCGTGGCCAACATCCCCGACATCCTCGTCGCTCCGCAGTTCTTCACGGTTCAAGACCCGGCGGTTCTCACCGCCCAGCTCGCACCGACACTGCAACCCTCCGTCTGCGACATCCAAGCGAACGCAGCGTGTACGATCGAGCTCTTCGCCACCTCGCAGAGCCCGGCACTCCCGATCACGCTTCCCGAGGCGCAGAGCCTCGTGGTCGCCGTCTCCAACGCCTACGGATTGGGCGCGACGACGAGCACGCCGGGCTACCTCACGGAGACCGGCATGCTCACGACGATTGAAACGCTCGGAGGCGTTATCAAAGCGAATCCGACGCTTCTGGCAAATCCGACGGCGCTGGCAACCGCTCTCGTCGGAGCGCTGAAACTCGATCCCAGCGGCGCGGGCACCGGGCTCGGCGGAAACTACTTTACGCCGGCGTGGGCCGCACAGGTACAGAGCGTCAACGATAACATCAACAACGGCATCCTCGCCGCCGCACAAGCGACGAACACGCCGCTGGTCGACACGAAGACGCTGGAAGATAATCTCTCGTGGAAGGGTGCGATCGGAAACCCCAACCCGTACTTCCTCCAAGCACTCACGATCAATCCCGGCAAATGTTGCACGCTTGGATTCGGCGGCGGCATCCTGAGCTTCGACGGCCTGCATCCCTCGGATACCGGCTACGCGCTCATCGCCAACGCGTTCATCCAGACCATCAACACCGCCTACGGCACGACGATGAACCAAGTCAGCCCGGTCAACGTCTATAACGGAACCGGATACTTCTACCCCGATCCGTTCGCGCAACACTAGCGAACGAACGGTTAAAAAGAATCGCCCCGCCGAAATTCGGCGGGGCGATTCTTTTGCTTTGCGCGCTTGACGTACTAGGCGTAGATGCCGCGCAAGCGGAGCGCCTTGACGACGCGGTCGATGGCAATAGAGTACGCTGCGATGCGCAGCGTCGTGTTATGCTGCTTGGCGAAATCCTGGATGCGATGGAGATTCTCAAGCAGCGTATCTTCGAGCCGCTCGTTTACCTCCGACTCCTTCCAGAAGTAGCCCATGCGATCTTGTACCCACTCGAAATACGAAACGGTAACACCGCCGGCGTTGGCCATGATATCGGGGATCACGATCACGCCGCGCTCTCTGAAAATATTCGCGGCTTCAGGGGTGGTCGGGCCGTTCGCGCCTTCGACGATCAGTTTCGCTTTAACGTTCGCGGCATTCTCGGCGGTAAAGACCTTTTCGAGCGCGGCCGGAACCAGCACGTCGCACTGGGCGGTCAAAAGCTCGCCATTGCTGATCTTGTCGCCGCCTTTGAAACCCTCGAGCGAGCGATGCTCGGCGGTATACTTCATCGCAGCGGCGACGTCGATGCCTTTATCGTTGTAATAGGCACCGGTGACATCGGAGATCCCGACGATCTTGCAGCCGCGTTCGGCGAAGAGTTTCGCTGCATACATGCCGACGTTTCCAAAACCTTGGATC
>JAKAPO010000289.1:0-547 GCA_021807065.1 bacterium | reverse complement strand
TTCGCCATCTGATCGAGCGCGCAGATCGTGACGCCGCGTCCGGTCGCCTCGACGCGCCCGCGCGACCCGCCGATCTCCAGCGGTTTGCCGGTGACGACGCCGGGAACGTTCTGGCGGACGTGCATTGAGTAGGTGTCCATGAACCACGCCATGATCTGCGGCGTCGTGTTAACGTCGGGTGCCGGGACATCTTTATCGGGGCCGACGACTTCGACGAGTTCGGCTGCGTAGCGGCGGGTGATGCGTTCGAGTTCGTTCATCGAGAGCGTCGCCGGATCGCAGGTCACACCGCCCTTCGCTCCACCGAACGGCAGATCGACGACCGCGCACTTCCACGTCATCCAGAACGCCAGCGCCGTCACTTCGTCGAGCGTCACGCCGGGATGATAACGGATGCCGCCCTTCGCTGCGCCGCGCGCAAAGCTGTATTGCACGCGGTATCCGGTGAATACCTCAAACTCTCCGGTGTCGCGCTGGAACGGAATCGAAAAAATGATCTGACGAGCCGGGTGCGTGAGGATGAGTCGCATCCCTGCATCGAGCTCGA
>JAKAPO010000288.1 GCA_021807065.1 bacterium | reverse complement strand
CACGTTAGCGCAGCCCGGCGGCGGCGCAGATATCGCGCCACCGAGCACGATCGCTGAACACGCAACCAGTGCGAGGGATGCCGCGGCGACGAGCCATCGCGACGGTGGTGTTCGAAAGAACGCTCGCCGTTCGCGGACGGCGAAGACGGCAAACTGACCCATAGCGGCGAGTGCCAAGAAGGCCGCGCTTTGGAGTTGCCCCAAGTTTGGATGCCAGAACCGAATCGCGAAGCCCAGAACCAAGAGTACGGATGCCATGGTCAGGATGGCCAGCGATATCGCCGCAGCCAGCATCCTTCCAATGTGCCAGACGTCCAAGCCATGCGAGACGGAAACGTTGTCCGTAGCGAGAGAAAGCGTAATGAAATCGTTGAACACGAGCAACGCAACCATCAATTCCGGCGTGAGCAGAAAAGACCGAGTAGCGAAGAATCCGACCGTGAGGACGCCGACGATCTCGAAGTATTTTACGAGCTTCATCATCGTATAGGTGAGCATCCGCTCGTAGACTTGGCGACCGGTCTCGATGGCTTGCACGACGTTCGACAGCCCCGCTTGCGTCAATACGACGCCGGCGGCCGCCTTTGCGACGTCGGTCGCCGTCGAGACGGCGATGCCGATGTTGGCTTGCCTGAGCGCCGGCGCGTCGTTGATTCCGTCCCCGGTCATGCCGACGACATGACCACGCTGCAAATCGCGAATGATGGCGAGCTTTTCTTCGGGATACACCGAAGCGCGCACGGAACTCGGTGGAATTCCAACCTGTTGCGCAACGTGCAGCGCCGTTGCCGCCGCATCACCCGTCAGAATGGTGACCTCGATTCCCAGGTCGTGCAACCGCGTCACGAGGGCGCGGGCATCCGGTCGCACCGTATCGGCGAGAGCCACGAGCCCCGCAACGTGCGCTACCGAAGCCGAACGAACGGCAACCGCGATCACTCGGGCGCCGGTGGCGGCCAACTTCTCGAGATCGGCGCTCAAAGTAGCGGGCGGTTCGCTCACCATGGATTGCACCGCCGACGGCGCGCCTTTGTATACGGCGGCATCGCCGCCTTGCCAAAGGATCGAGGCGGAACTGTACTTGAGCGCCGGATCGAACGCAGTGAATGTTTTTCGCGGCGGAGCATCGGCGTGAAGCTCGCGTGCGTAGCGAATTGCCGCGAGATCGATCGGATCTTGCTCCGCCTCGTCCGAGCTGCTTGCGGCTAATGCTGCGACATCCCTGGCGGCAAATGGCGCGTACGCGACTACCGCTTGCACGGTGATGCGATTCTCGGTAATCGTACCGGTCTTGTCGGTGCAGAGCACGTCCATCGATGCGGCGTCCTCGATCGCCGAAAGGCGCGTCACGAATGCTCCGCTCCGCGCGAGATCGAGCGAACCGAACGCCGTCGCGAGCGTAAACGCTGCGGGAAGCGCTACCGGAACCGACGCCAGCGCGATGATCACCGCAAACAAAGCGATGTCGACGCCGTTCAAGCCGTAGCGTAATCCGAAGATCGTCACGATCGCTATTACGACGAGAGCGATGGCCGATAGCGATGCAACCAGTCGCGTGACGAGGCGCTCGAGCGTACCCTTGGTCTTCGCGATGCGCACCAACTCGGCAGTATGCCCAAACTTCGTCGAGGATCCGGTTCCGGTGACCTCCGCGACCGCGCTGCCGCGCCGAACGATCGTGCCCGCGTATGCCGGTGCGCCGACGGTGATACTCCTGGAGAGCGACTCACCCGTCAACGCCGACTCGTCCGCGTCGATGGTCCCGTCGAGGACGCGCACGTCGGCGGGGACGACGTCGCCCAAACCCAGGTGAATGACGTCGCCGGGCACAAGACGATCGGCAGGCAGCGCCGTCCAGGATCCATCGCGTACTACCCGCGCCTGTACGACGATCCGCGACCGCAGCAGATCGAGCGCGCCTCGCGCCTTCCCTTCCTGCCAGGATGCGACGGCTGCATTGAATAGCAGCAGGAAGGCGATCGCAACGCCGTCGCCGTAACGGTGACTCGCCAGCGTCAGCACCAGCGCTGCCTCTAGAACCCATGGAATCGGTCCCCAGAGCCGGCGCGCGAAGATACGCATCGGATGCTCGCCCTCGACGGGAATCGCATTGGGGCCATACCGTGCAAGCAGCGCGTCGGCTTGCGCCGCGGTCAACCCCGTTACCTTGGGATCATGAAGCACGAACGCGCTGCTGCTCCTCCGCGAAGCGCAGCACGCGCATCGCCGTCTCGCGGGTGACGAATCCACGAAGGCAACGATCATCGTCGACGACGGGCAGCTGTGCGTGACCCGATTCCGCTAAGCGGCGAAACGCTTCGAGCGCGCTCGTCTTCGGCGCAATGGAGACGACTGCGGCATACGGTGTCATGATTTCGGAGACAGAAACGCTCGCCGGATCGCGATCGCGCAGCTTCGCGAAGTCGCTTACCGAGACGATTCCGGCGAGCGCGCCATCTTGCGTCACCGCCGCTACGCGACGCTGGGTGCGAAGCAGCAATTGAAGCGTTTGCGAGCAGCGTTCGTCTGGCGAAACCGTCTCACCGCCGCCGTCCATGACGTCGCCGGTTGCCGTGTGCGCAAGCGGACCCGAAAGCATTTCGGCCGCATACTCGGATCTCGCGCTTCCCATCACGAACCACGCGATGAGCGCCAGCCAAATCCCGCCCACGAAATCGCCGATGAAAAACAACAACACGGCGAAACCCATGAGCAGCGCGCCGATGACGTTCGAGAACCGCGACATGAACTTGGTCGCACCGATGCGGTTGTCACTCACCTTCCACACGAGCGCGTGCAGAACGCGTCCTCCGTCGAGCGGGTAGGACGGAAGGAGATTGAAGAGAGCCAGCGCGACGTTCACGACAGCCAGATAACCGGCAACCTGCGCGCCCGTTCCCGAGACGGCACTCGCCACGAGTGCGCTTACCCCGGCAATGGCGAAGCTCGCCAAGGGACCCGCTGCCGCAATCAGCGCCTGCTGACCGGCTGTCACTCCGGTCGTTTCCATATGCGAGACGCCACCGAACGCAAACAACGTGATATCTCGAGTCCGGATCCC
>JAKAPO010000287.1 GCA_021807065.1 bacterium | reverse complement strand
GATCTGACGACGTCGCAGGAAGCGCCTCTACACACGTGCTCGTATCTCATTTGCGTAATCCGGATACTTCTCGGCGATGACTTTCTCGATTTCGCGGCGCAGCATTTCCAGCAGTTGATCCTCGGGGTAGGTACCCACGAGTTCGCCGGCGCGGTAGATTGCACCCTTACCCTTGCCGCCGGCGACGCCGACGTCGGCCATCTTCGACTCGCCCGGCCCGTTGACGACGCAGCCCATCACCGCAACCTTCACCGGCGCGCTGTACTCCTTGGCGATCTTCTCCACTTGCTCGCCGAGTTCCAGAACCGAGATCTCGGCTCGCCCGCATGACGGGCAGGCGGTAATCTCGAAACCCTTCTCCCGTAATCCCAGCGACTTCAGAATCGCCCAGCAGACGGGGACTTCTTCGATAGGGTCTGCGGCGAGCGAAACGCGCAGCGTGTCGCCGATGCCTTCGTGCAATAGGATGCCGAGGCCGATCGACGACTTCACGGTTCCGTCGCGCAACAGTCCGGCCTCGGTGATGCCCAAGTGAAACGCGTACGGCGTTCCACGCTCGCGCAACCGCTGATCCATCAATCGGTACGCGCCGACGGTCGTGTTCACGTCGTGTGCCTTGAGCGAGATCACGATGTCGGTGTGACCGTGCTCTTCGAGAATCTCCACGTGGCGCAACGCCGAGCCGACCATCGCCTCCGGCGTGTGACCGAGCGTTTTCTCCAAATCGGGCGCGAGCGAACCCATGTTGACGCCGATGCGTATCGGGATTCCACGCGCCTTCGCTGCGTCGACGACCTCGGCAACTTTCTTCGGATCGCGAATGTTGCCCGGATTCAAGCGCAGTTTCGCAACGCCGGCCTCGATCGCCGCAAGCGCCATCCTGTAATCGAAATGAATGTCGGCGACGATCGGTACCGGCGAACGAGAGACGATCGCCGGCAATCCGGCAGCATCTGGCGGATCCTTCACGGTCACGCGCACAACCTCGCAGCCTTCCATCGCCAAACCGTACACCTGCTCGAGCGTCTTATCGGCGTCTGCGGTATCGGTCGTCGTCATCGACTGCACGACGATGGGATTGTCGCCGCCGATCCAGACGGATTTCGCATCGCTCTTTCCCGTCTTGTTCTGCAAGAAGACCGGCTTCGATTTGCGTCGCAGGCGGATCACGTCAGAAGACACTCCTTCCCGAAGCGATGCGCGAGATATCGTGTACCGCGATCACCACCATCAACATCATCAATACCACAAAACCGGCGAAGTGCACCATCCCTTCGCGCTCGGGATCGACCGGTTTACCCCGAATTAACTCGGCGATAATGAAGGCGGCGCGCCCGCCGTCCAGTGCCGGAATGGGTAACAGGTTGAAGAGGCCGAGCGCGAACGAGATCGTCGCCGCGAGCTTCAAATAGGCTCCCCATCCGAAATCCTGAATGGTCGTAGCAGCCTGGCCGATGCCGATCACACCCGTGACCTGACCGGAATACTGCGCGAAATGCGTCACGATCAAACCAAGGCTGACGAACACGTCGTCTGCGACCATGCCGAACTCGTTGACGCTCGCCGTGAACGCTTGGACGACGCCGACGTGCGCATAGGCGGGCGCGAGAGCGAATCCGATGCAACCCCAGTTCCGTTCGTCCGGCTTCAGGTTCGGCGTGAGCGAGCCGCACCGCACCGGTTTGGCGTCGAACTCGTAACGAACGCCGTTACGCACGTAATCGACCGTAAGGGTCTTGCCCAGCGAACGATGGATCGTGTCGGTGACTTGAAGACCGTTCGTCACCGCGACCCCGTCGAGTGCGACGATACGATCGCCAACCTTCAACCCTTGAACGGCGGCAGGCGAGTTCGGCGCTACCTCGGCGACGACGTTGAGCGACGACGTCGTCGACATCACTCCGAACGCGAGCGTTCCGACGAGCAGGATCACGTAGGCGAGGATGAAGTTCATCCCAGGGCCGGCGACGATGATCCCAAGTCGTTGCCACGCCGACTTCGATTGGTAGTTCGTATCGTCCGCGAGCTGCGGCGCGGTTTCGTGTTGCTCGCGAAATTCGCGCTGCTGCGCCGCCTCGCCGCTCTTCGCGTCCTCGCCATACATCGCGCAGTAACCACCGATCAAGAGCGCGCGCGCCGAATACTGCGTTCCCGTCTTGGGGCTTTTCCATGATGCGATGACGGGCCCGAAGCCGACTGAGAACTCGTTGACGTGCACGCCGTTGCGGCGCGCAACGATGAAGTGACCTAACTCGTGCAAGATGACGAGAATGGAGAGCATCACGATGAACGTGACGACTTTCCCGAATCCCACGAGCGTGACGGTGGCGAGCAGCATGATGCCTCTTAGATATGTACCTTCCCGATGAAGTTTTCGGCCAGCTCGCGGGCCCGCTGGTCGGCCGCACGAACGCCTTCGAGGGTTAACTCCCCGGCCTCAACGTCGTGTAGAACCGCCTCGATCAGCCGCGGGATCTCGCCGAATCGCATCCTACCTTCTATAAACGCCGCGACCGCCACTTCGTTCGCAGCCGAAAGCACCGCCGGCGCCGTCCCTCCCTGCCGTAACGCCTCGTACGCCAACCCCAAGCAGGGGAAGCGCCCGCAATCCGGCTCCTCGAACTCGTACAGCAACTTGTTACCTCTCACACCGTCGAGGGAAGGTTGCCCGCGCTCCGCGCTGGCTTCGGTCTTCTTTCTCATCCCGAGCGAACCCAGTGCATCGGCACTGGGCAGAGCCTGTCCTGAGGGCGCCGCGCTGCGGCGTAGTCGAAGGGTCGAGGGAGGCGCATGTGACTCCCCGCGGAAAGGTTGGCCGCGCTGTGCGCGGCCTTCCACTTTGTCATCCCGAGCGAGCGAAGCGCGTGAGCGCTGAGCGAGGTCGAGGGAAACGCCTGAAGGCTCTTGCTCGCCAAACGGCGACCACGTGAGGCGCTCCGGATAGGCGAGCGCATACCCGATGGGCACGCGCATGTCCGGCGCCGCGAGTTGCGCCTTCACGCTGCCGTCGGCGAAGACGACGAAGCCGTGAACGATCGACTGCGGATGCACCACGACCCCGATGCGCTCTCCTGGAAA
>JAKAPO010000286.1 GCA_021807065.1 bacterium | reverse complement strand
CGACTTCACCGGGGAACCGACGGCATTCGCCGACGAAATCGCATCCTCCGATTGCGTTTGCGCGCTTTGCGGCGCGGAGCCCGTGTTTCCCGATGGGCTTCCGGGGATGCTCGGAGCGCTGCCCGAGGCTCCGCCACCACATCCGGCGAGCAAGAGTGCAGCGAGAGCTGCATAGACTACGTGATTGCGCATGATCTTCTCCTCGATTCGTTTTAGAAAGTTACGGCTACGAAAAGAAGTCTAGGTGAAATGAAATACGCAATCTTTAGAACGACATGAGAACGCCCGCGTGAAGCGGGCGTTCTCATCCGATTCTCACGTTCGCGAGCGAACGCTTCCTCGACTACATCGCGTCGGAGCGACCCATGGCATTGAAATGATAGACGGCCGCGAGATCGTGCATCGCTTGCGTCAACACGGCATGATAATCAGCGTCGGCGGCGATGCCGTACTTTGCGTCGATATCTTTCATCACTTGGACGTGAATCGGGTGCGAGACGGCACGGTCGAGCAAGACCTCGACGTTGAAACCGCGCCCGGTCTGTCCGGCGGCCCAGAGTGCCCCGGCGAGTGCTTTCCCATCGTTGGGATTCGGGCTCGGAGTCTTCGGCAGCGCGATATGCTTGGCGGTAACGATTTTCAACGAGTCGGCGACGACGAAGTTGAAGACCTTGAGGAACGTCGCGACTTTGTTCGCGCCGAACTTCTTATCGAGCGACGCAACTTCCGCGCCGGTCTTCGCGCCGGCAAGGCGCTTCACCAGAGCGAGCGCGCTGAAATGTGCCGGGCCGCCGCCGGCAACGATCATCGAGAGCGTGACGGGAAGTGCCGGAGCACCGGTATAGACGCCGGGGCCGGAGAAACGCGAGGGAGACATCGTGACGTGGGGCAGTAATTTTCCGTGCGACATCATGTCGCCGCTCATGCTGCTCGCCGACGCGACGCCGGTGAGCGTAGCGACGCTCATGGCGATCGCCGCGAGGGTAGCCAACTGTTGCAAGGTTTCGTCCTGAATAGAGACAAACGTATGTTCCCATGCTAAAATGGAGCGGTGAAACTCTCGGAGTGGGCACGGCGAACGGATATCTCTTATAAGACGGCCTGGCGTTGGACACAAGACGGCATCATGCCCGTTCCGTGGCGGCAATTGCCAACCGGAACGATTGTCATCGATATGCCCGAGCCTCCGAAATGCAAGCGCGTCGCGCTCTACGCGCGGGTGAGCAGTCACGACCAGCGCGCCGATCTCGACCGGCAACTCGCGCGCCTTTCGCAGTATGCCGCAGAACAGCATCTCCATGTCGTCGAATCTGTTGCCGAAGTTGGTTCCGGGCTCAACGGCAAGCGCCGCAAAGTGATGCGATTGCTCCTTGACGCGACTATCACGGCGATTGTTGTCGAACATCGCGATCGTTTCGCGCGGTTTGGATCGAAGTATCTCGAAGCCGCGCTCGTCGCCTCCGGTCGTCGCCTTCTTGTGGTCGATCCATCCGAGATGAACGATGATCTCGTGCAGGATATGATCGCGGTGCTCACAAGTTTTTGCGCAAGGTTCTACGGCCGTTGTTCGGCGCGTAACCGGGCCATCAGTATCGAGCGGGCTTTGGCGCGAGAGGAACGGGTTCCATCGTGACGCTCGCGCACCGTATCCGGCTCGTTCCATCGGCCGAGCAGGAAGTGTACTTCCGCAAAGTCTGTGGTGTAGCGCGGTTCGCCTATAATTGGGCGCTCACCGAATGGCAGCGGCTGTATGCGGCGGGTGAGAAGCCTTCGGAAATCGCGTTACGCAAGGCGCTCAACGCGATCAAGCACGAGCAGTTTCCGTGGATGCGCGAGGCGACCAAGAACGCGCCGCAACAGGCCATCAAGAATCTTGGCCGCGCCTATGCCGGCTTCTTTGAGGACGTAAAGAAATATCGGCGTAACGAGCTTCCCTGGAAGCGCGTGCGCGTTCCGAAGTTCAAGAAGAAAGGCAAAACCCACGATTCGTTTCGCGCCGATAACGGCTGCGACGCACAGCATCCAGATGCCGTTGCCGTTGACGGTGCGCGGGTGAAGCTGCCGATCATCGGCTGGGTGAAGATGCGCGAAGAGGTCCGCTTCGCCGGGCAGATCATCTCGGTCACGATCTCGCGAGAAGCCGATACCTGGTACGCGAGCTTCACCATCGACGTTCCCGAGGAACCTGCGGTGCATGTGCTCACCAACACCGTCGGCGTCGATCTCGGCGTGACTGCGCTCGCCACGCGCAGCGACGACGCACCGAAAGTCCCGGCACCCAAACCGCTACGGAGGTATCTAAAGAAACTCCAGCGACTCTCTCGCGCGTTGAGCCGCAAGCAGCGCGGATCGCGCAATCGAGCCAAAGCAAAAACCACGCTCGCCCGATTGCACGCCCGCATTCGTCATATCCGCCAGGACGCGCTGCACAAGCTCACGACCGATCTCGTTCGCACCGCCGCAACCATCGTGATCGAGGACCTCAACGTCGCCGGCATGCTCGCGAACCGGCATCTCTCGCGAGCGATTGCCGATCTCGGCTTCTTCGCGTTTCGGCGACAGTTGGAATACAAGACGGCGATGGCGGGCGGTGTGCTCATCGTCGCGGATCGCTGGTATCCCTCGTCGAAGCTGTGCTCGGTCTGCGATACGAAGAACGAGAGACTCGCGCTCTCGGAGCGTATTTGGACGTGTGCATCGTGCGGCACGTCCCTCGACCGCGATATCAACGCGGCCGTGAATCTCGCACGATACCCGGAGAGTTGGGCCGGGTCAGCCTGTGGAGCCGAAGGCGCTGGCCGTCGTCATCAGACGACGGTGAAACCGGCGGCGTAGAAGCAGGAAGATGTGTCCATACAAATCACAACGGTACGTTGGAGTTTCATCGGAAAAATTTCATCCTTTCGCAGGGGTGGAGGCGTAGTCGAAGCTCGCCGTCTGCACCCCGTAACGGTGGGACTTACCGTTTGGATTGGATGCGTTCGAGATCGCCGACGGCGGCACGATCCTCCGGCTCCTCGCTCGGAGCCGTAGCAAACCACGCATCGAATATCTCCCCCAGCACGGCAGCGCTCGTCGAGCGCAAGCTCGCGCAGAGAAAGAT
>JAKAPO010000029.1 GCA_021807065.1 bacterium | reverse complement strand
AATCTTCGGTAAAAGCGTTGGCATACGGATCGATGAGGATGTACCGGGCCTGCCGGACGACGATGTCCCGAACGGTGGACCGAGTCGCCGGCGTGTCGTGGGCCTGTTGCATATAGGCCATCGTCACAGCGCTGGAATCGCGCAGCCACTCCATGTCGATGTCGCCACTCGAGATGAAGACCGTTCCGTCTCGCTCCACGACGGCGTGCTTGCTATAGGCGTCGCCGCTTGCGTACGTGTAGATCGCCCACAGTTTCGCAACACGGTCGGAGGGGATTGCGGCGATCATGTACAGCGAAACCGCGGCACATAAGAAAACGGGGCCGCGGCGCAACAGCGTCAGCATCACTTGTAGTATGATGATACAGCAGACGATGCTAATACCCTTTGTCCTAGCCACGCTCGGTATCTATCACGTCGCGGGCGACGATCTCTACCGCATCGGCCAGACGCCTACGGTCGCTCGCATCATCTACTCAGGCACGCAGACGCTCTCGGAGTCACCGATGGGGCGAGACGTGCGCTTCGTGGCCAGAGCCACGTGCATGCGCACCGATGCAGCCGGGACCTCGGTTGAACGCGCCTGGTTCGTCCAAGAGATGCTGCCCGACGGCAGTTTCGAGGACCGCGCCAACGACGATCCCGACTTTCTCACCATTCTCAATCAACCGTTTGCGATACAGCTGGACGGCGCGACGATTCGCGATCTCCGCGAACTGCGCGGGCCGGTACCGTTCGCCGCCGCCTCGCCCGTCGGCGGAGGCGATCTTCACGGCACCTTGCGGCCCGGCATTTCGGGGCGTATGCGAGGAAAGCGCGTCGTCGGCGTGCGTTTCGTTGCCGACGGTATCGTCAACGGGCCACTTCCCGGACACACGGCGACCAGCATCGACGGACACATTCGCCTCGACGGTTCCGCCTATTACGAGGTTGACGGGGCGTTGCTGCTAGCGCTCGATGCGCGGTTGACGATCAGCGGAACCCTGATCGCCGGTCACCTCGCGCCCGTGCCCGTGAACATCGTCTATCACCGCTACATTCGGGTGCTCTGATCTCGTCCCCGGATTTCGTCCATGCCGTTGTCGCCTTCAGAATGCGCTAACCAGCTCGACTTCAAGGGGATGGCACAGCGGACGCTGCGCCAGTTCCGTCAACGGAGTGAAGGCGAGATGATTTTGGTGGCAATCGACGAGCATCTCGATGCCGCGGCGTACCGATCCGGTTTCCTCTATGTACTTCGCGAGCTTCTTACGGAAATACGCCCGGGGGTCTCCCAGAACCCGGGCGTAGTACGGATCGCCGGTCAGACCCTCGGCGCCGATGCCTTCCTCCGGCACTAACCAGACGAGTGAGGGATCTTCGTTCGCTCGGTAGCCGATGAGTACGAGCGGAATGGCGCGCGCTTGCCCAAGATGAGGAACGAAACTGCAAATGGTGTAGGCGTCGAAGGAGATTTCCGTCACAAAAAAGCCAGTGTGCTCTCGATTCCCCGGCGATCCCGCGAAGCGGGAAGCGCGCGGACCCCAAAAATGTGAACCTTCTTGGGGAGAGTGCGTCATGGGAAGAGCTTCAGCACGCTCGCACCGGAACCTTCGGAGGCTCCCTCTAGCGTTGTGTGAAACTCCATGCCGGAGCCGGCGGTTCGAGCCAATGGATGAGCACGCTCGCGCCGCTCCTGCTTAAGGAGCCTTTGTGTCACCAGCCGTTCAAACCGCGCGTCCGCAATCTGGACGGCGGGACAACAAGAGCGTCGCGAGCGTCGATACTTTCGAGCGGATTGTCGATGACTACCAGCGCCGGCTCTACGGGTTCGCCCTGCGTATGACCGGCAACCGCGAGGATGCCGAGGAGATCGTGCAGGATGCGTTCGTGCGCGCGTACCGCGCGCTCGGCAAGATGCCGCTCGAGCAGCGGCGCGAACTGCGCCTCCAGCCCTGGCTCTACACGATCACGTTGAACGTCACGCGCAACCGCCTGCGGAGCAAGCGCCCCCCGAGCGTGGCGCTCGACGCCCTCGCCGACCCCGACGCGCTGCTTCGCAACTCTGCGGAGCGCCCGCGGCAGCCCGAATCGATCGTCGAGCAAAATGCCGACGTCGCGCTCGTCGAACGGGCGTTGCTCCAGTTGCCGATGCACCTGCGCGCCGCCGCGACGCTGCGTTTTATAGAAGGACGGAGCCATCCGGAGATCGCCGAGATCCTTCATCAGCCGATCGGAACCGTCAAGTCGCACGTTCACCGTGCAGTGCGCATCCTACGACGCATTCTCGGCCCGCAAGTCGGTCGTTTTGCCCTTGAGGAAGCCAGCCATGAGATGTCGTGAGATCGTGGCGCTATGGGATGAAACCCGCGGCGCTTGCCCCCGCTCCCTGAAAATCGAGTTCAAGTCTCACCTGCGTGCCTGCCCCCATTGCCAATGCCTCTATGAAGAGTGCGAGGGGGTCGCCTATCGCCTCTCCTCCCTGCCGACTCCGGAGCCATCGTGCGACCTCGCGCGCAAGGTCATCGAGCACATCGCGCAGCTACGCGAACGCATGCGCATCGAACCGCTCGTGCTAACCGCCGCGCGCGCTCCCTTTGGCCGCATCTACATCGGCTTCAAGGATCGGAGAATCGCCTACATCGGCTTAGACAGGGGCGAGGGAGTCGAAGGCGTGCGCGCCCGCATCGAACGCCGCTTGCGCCGGCCCGTGGTGCGCGGCGAGGCACCCAGCTGGCTGCAGCCCACGATCGATCGGTTCTTCAAGACGTGGCGCGTCGACGACCGCGTCGTCGACCTCAGTGACCTCACGCCGTTCGAGCAAGCCGCGCTGCGCGCTGCCGCAACGATCCCGCCGGGTCAAGTTCGTTCGTACGGGTGGGTGGCTTCGCAAATCGGACGCCCGAGGGCGGTGCGCGCGGTCGGCCAAGCCATGGCGCGCAATCCGCTGCCGCTCTTCTTCCCCTGCCATCGCGTCGTCGCGGCATCGGGCGACCTGCACAACTATGGCTATGGGCTCAAGATGAAGGCGCGGCTGCTCGAAATGGAAGGGTATAAGCGCGTGCGCTGAGGGAGCCCTGATTAATTCGCTGCACCCAGCGGGTACATGGGATTCATCAGGGTTTCCCTATAACTTTCGGTCGGCATGAACGACCGCCGAATCACCGCAATACCCGATATACACGGACACGCCAAGGGGGAGCATCGCCTGTTTGCCGAGGAACGGCCGATCGCGTACTCGGCGCGCATGCTCTTCCTTTGGTTCTATCACGCGTGCCGCCGCGGGTGGCCGCGATTTCTCATGGTGAGCGATCACGTCAACTTCCTGACGTTCGAGGATCCCGGTGCCGTTAACACGCTTCGGCGAGCGCTGAAGCTCGCTGAGGCGGGCGACCTCTACGGCGCGGCGGAGACCGCCGGCGTCGACGTCGCTCATGCCGCGGTCGTCTCCGAGGGCCTTCGCCGCGGTATGCGTTTCTCGATCGGCGCCGAGATCGACACCGATCCGCGAGCACGGCCGGATGCGCAGAACATCGTCGACGCGATGCGCCCGGATGGACTGATCCGTTCCGTGCACTTTCTGAACGTCGACCATCCTGAAAAAGGCGCCGACTGGCCTTGGCCCTTCGACAATGAGGAGTTTGTGGGATTCTTCGACGTCGTTGGAACCGAGAGAGTGTGGGAGATGTATCTCGCAAAACTGCTCGACGAGATGCAAAAGCTGCCCGGAAACATCGTCGGGCATCTTTACGCTCCGGCGCTCTTCGGGCATTGGCCCGATACGAAAAGGCTGGACGCCTACGAAAACCGCGTGATCGAGGTGTGCCGTCAGCGCTCGCTGGCGATCGAGTTCAATACGCGCTTCCTGTATCGCGAGCACCCCGACGATCAAAAGAAGAGGTACCTCGACGCCCACCGTCGCCTGCTGAAAAAAGCAAAGAGCAAAGGCGTCCTCGTCGCGATCGGCTCCGACGCGCACAGTCCGAAAGATCAAGGCAACGCCTTTGAAGCGGTGCTCCGCGTGCTCGACGACGCCGGCATCAACGAGCTCGCCTTTCCCGTCAACGGGCGGCTCGCGCGCGTGGCGCTGCGCGCGACCCGCGAGCATCTCGAAAAGGTCCGGCACCGCCCGGAGCGCTTGCCGCTGCCGGGAAGCAGCATTAGCGGGCTCGGCAGGGCAGAACTTGGACTCCCGGAGGAGGCGGAGGGCGTCCGAATTCCAAGAGCTGGCGGACCGAGAGCCGCCCGCGCGGTCGGCCCGCGCCGCGGTACCGAACCGGCGGCCAAGACTCGTGGGCGCAAGGCCGCGGTGCGCAAGGCCACGCCGCGTAAAGCCGCGCCGAAGAAAAAGCCGAAGTCGCCGGCAAAGAAAATGGCGCGCAAGGCCGTCTCCAAGAAGGTCAAGAAGCGCGTTCCCGTCAAGCGCGTGCCTTCCAAGAAGAAGCCGTCTTTGGGGACCCCAAAGCGGAAAGTGGCCGCAAAGAGCGCGGCGAAGTCGAAGAAACTCACGAGGAAACAGAAACTCATCCGAAAACCGGTGCCGCGTAAAGGTGCCAAGAGGAAACGCCGCCACTAAGACTTTCCTAGGGGAGCGATCAATTTGGGGGATATTGCTCGGCTACGCAACGTCGCTTTCGTCGGCCCGCATCACGCGGGCAAAACTACGCTTGTCGAGGCTCTTCTCGCACACTGCGGCGCCGTTGGGCGCCGCGGTTCCATCTCCGACGGCACGACCGTCACGGATTGCGAACCCGAAGATATCGCGCATGCTCAGAGTACGACCGTAGGCTTCGCACACTGTGATGCGGGTAACGTCGACGTCACGATCGTCGACTGCCCCGGATTCATCGACTTTTTCGAAGAGACGCGCATGGTGCTCTCGGGCGTGGACGCAGCGGTCGTTGTCGTCGAAGCGGATCCGTCACGCGTCGTACAGACACGCGCGCTCGTCGACGAGTTGGAAGGGCACCGGATTCCGCATCTCTTCGTGGTCGACAAGATGGATCGCCCGGGAGCTGATTTTCCAGGAACGCTGGCGGCACTGCAAGAGGCGTACGGTCGTCACGTCGTGGCCGAGCAGTGGCCGATCGGCACAGCGGAGAGCTTCTCAGGATTCGTTGATTTGGCAGAAATGAAAGCCTTCTCGTACGATGGTACGGCAGAGCGTGCGATCGAAATTCCCGACTCTCTGACGGAAGCGGCTCGATCTTCTCGCGCGGTGTTGCTCGAAGCGATGGCCGATTTCGACGACACGCTGATGGAAGAGCTACTCGAAGGGAAGGAACCGGCGCTCGACGAGATCGAGCACGATCTCGAGAGCGAGTGCGCGCACGATCAAATTCTCCCCGTTCTCGTCGCCGCGGGCGTCACCGGCGCCGGTATCGCGGCGCTCGTGCGCGCGATCGAGAAGTGGTTTCCCTCGCCGCTCGATCGCCCGCAGATCGATGCCGAAGGACGCCCGATTGCGCCAGAGCCGGCGGCGCCGTTCGTCGCACGCGTCATCAAGACGTCGGTGCATCCGCAATCCGGAAAGCTTTCCATCGTTCGCATTGCAGCGGGCACGATCAAGGCCGATGCGACGCTCACCGACATCAGCAAGGGCGACGAGCGGGTGCGTTCGGGCGGTCTTTATCGGTTGCAGGGAAAGAAGCAGGAACCCATTGCCGAGGCGGGGCCGGGCGCGATCGTGGCAGTCGCGCGACTCGAGCCGGTTGCGACCGGCGATACCCTTACCGATGGCCATAAGGTATTGCTGCCGCGCGTTGCGCGCGCCACGCCGGTTTTCGCCATAGCGGTTAAACCAAAAGAGCGCATCGACGAGGCGAAGATCTCGCAGATGCTCGCTCGCATCATCGACGAGGATCCCTCCCTCTCGATCAGCCGTGCCGACATCACGCACGAGCTGCTGTTGCTGGGGCAAGGCGAACAGCATGTCTCGATTGCGGTAGAACGGCTGGCGCGTAAGTACAAGGTCGAAGTCGAAATGGCAGCGCCGGCGATACCCTATCAGGAAACCATCACCGCTTCGACCGAAGTTCACTCGCGCTACAAGCACCAAACGGGCGGCCACGGTCAGTTCGCCGACGTTTGGCTGCGATTCGAGCCCCGCGAGCGCGGGAGCGGCGTAGGCTTCGACGAGGATATCGTCGGTGGCGTCGTTCCGCGTCAGTTCATTCCCGCGGTCGAAAAGGGCGTGCGCGAGGCGCTGCTGCGCGGTCCCAGCGGCTACCCGGTGACGGACCTGCACGTGACGCTCTACGACGGCCAGTATCACGAGGTCGACTCGAGCGAGCAATCGTTCAAGACCGCGGCCGGGATGGGCGTCCGCGATGCTCTTCCAAAATGCCGGCCGGTCGTGCTCGAACCGATCGTGCGCGTCACCGTAACGGTACCAACGGCATATACTTCCACGGTAATCCAGCAGCTCACCGGAAAACGCGGCCAGATACTGGGCATGAACCCGGCCGAGCGTGCGGGTTTCGATACGATCGAAGCGGACGTTCCTCAGGTCGAGATGTCGCGCTACATCACCGAGCTGCGTACCGGAACGCAAGGTTTAGGTACGTTCCATTGGCGAGCGGACCGCTACGATCCGGTGCCCGGCAACAAAGTCGCCGGAAAGGCTGCGGTATAGAATGAAACGATTCCTGGCAATAGCGGCGCTGGCCGTCGTGGTCGTCGGATGCACCAGGTCGGCGGGCGGAGTCGGCACGCAGCCCGGCGTCTTGCGAGTTGCGCTCCAAATCGATCCCAAGAATCTCAATCCGCTGCTCAACTCTAATACGACCGACGCGTTCGTGGCACGATTGATGTTCGAACCGCTCGTCTCCGCCGACGATAAGGGCAATCCCGTTCCGATCCTCTTGACGCAGGTACCGACGCTCGAGAACGGCGGCATCAGCAAGGACGGCCTGACGATCACGTACCACATGCGCCACGACGTCAAATGGACGGACGGCGTTCCGGTCACGAGCAGGGACGTCAAATGGTCGTGGCAAGCCATCATGAACGATGCCAATAACGTGGTCTCACGCCATGGTTACGACGACATTCGCTCGATCGATACGCCCGATCCCTGGACCGTGATCGTCTATCTCAAGCATAAGTTCTCGCCCTTCGTGAACACGTTCTTCGCTGACAGCGACCAGCCGTATCCGGTCGCTCCGGCGCACGTGCTCGCGCAGTATCCAAACATCAACGAAATTCCGTTCAACACCGAACCCACCGTGAGCGACGGGCCTTTCAAGTTCGGCGAGTGGTCGCATGGCGACCACATCACGCTGGTCGCCAACGATGATTTCTTTCTGGGGAAACCCAAGCTCAAGCAAATCTACCTGCGCATCGTTCCGGACGAGAACACCTCCGTGAACCTGTTGAAGACGCACGCCATCGACTGGATCTACCAGGCATCGATGGAGACCTATCCGGCGCTCAAAGATCTTCCGGGAACGAGAATTTACTGGATGCGCGTCAACGGATACTACTACCTCCAATTCAATGACGCGCGGCCGTTCCTGCGCGACGTTCGCGTACGTCAGGCAATTGCGTACGCAATCGACAAGAAATACTTGATCCAGACGCTTACCGACGGAACCGACAAAGAGGCGAGCGCAGACATCCCCGACTGGATGTGGGCCTACGATCCTTCGGTGAAGCCGTATCCGTACGATCCCGCTCGGGCTCGAGCACTGCTCGAAGCCGCGGGTTGGCATCCCGGTCCCGACGGCATCATGCGAAAGAACGGCCAGCCGCTGCTGCTCGTCGCGGTTACTAACCCATCCAACGTAACGCGGCGAAAAGAGTCGGTTATCGTGCAAGAAGAATTACGCCAGGTCGGCATCAACGTTCAAGTCAAGTACTATCCCGGCGACGTCCTCTTTGCTCCCGCCGGCGAAGGCGGCGTGCTGCAAGGCGGAACCTTCGATATTAGTATTTCGGGGTGGTTCTCCGGCGTCGATCCCGACGACAGCACCCAGTTCACTTGCAATAACTTCCCGCCGGGCGGTTACAACTACAGTCGTTACTGCAACCCGGCGATGGATGCCGCACAGACGATGGCATTGACCCACTACGATCTCGCGACGCGCAAGAAAGCCTACGCACGGGTGCAGCAGCTTCTCCACGACGACGTTCCGGCCGTCTTCCTCTGGTACCTGAATCAAATGCAACCGATCAGCGTGGATTTCAAGGGCTTCGATCCCAATCCGGTGGAGGAAGCGTGGAACGCATGGCAATGGAGCATCTAGGCTCTCCCGAGCAACCGGTCGGACCTCTCCCCGAACTCGTCTGGCTGCGCAAGATCATCGTGGACCGCGCGCTCACGCGCGGCGATTACGTGCTCGCAGGCGGCGTGCGCAGCGATTACTACATCGACAAATTCCAGCTCTTCAGCGATCCCAACGTCCTGCGCCGCATCGCGCGCCTCTTCACGCCGCTCATCGCCGAGATCAATCCCGATCTCATCGCCGGAACCGAACTCGGCGGCGCAATCGTTGCAACGGCAGTCTCGCAGATGGCCGGAATTCCGATGATCGTCGTTCGCAAGAAACCAAAAGGATACGGCGCATTCCCCGACGAGTACGTCGAGGGCCCATACGAGCGTGGCATGGACGTACTGCTCGTCGAAGACATCGTCAGCAACGGCACCGAGCTGCTCGCAGCAAAGGCGCGGCTCGAAGGACTCGGCTTGCACGTGACGCCGTGCGCGGTCGTGAGTCGCGGCCTCGCTCCCATCCGGGCGCTGATTCAGTTTTCGCTTCCGCGCGGCTCCGGCAAGCCGGAAAACTAGGAGTCTGTCGGACGTAGGCACATCGCCGTCCTCCGAAAATCCATGAACGAATGAACATCGCTCTTGTCATCCCGAGCAAGCGCGCGCGTGAGCGTGCGCGACGGCGAGGGACCGCAACACTCCTATGCGTCCGCATCCGCTTACCGTCGCGTTGATCGAACAACTGGCGAGGAATCCGAAGGCTCGCGTCCTCGAGCTCGGCAGTGGCCGAGGCCGCAACTCCGACGCGATGCACAGGGCTGGGGTGCAAGTCGTCTCCCTCGACGACGAGCGGGCGGGTTCGGCGAGTGAGATCGTCGCGGAGGGAACGCGCTTCGACGGCGTCCTGGCCACCCACGCGCTGCTCCACGGGACGCCGCAAAGCGTCGCTGAGCGTGTCGCGGCTGTCGACCGCGTTCTCGCTCCCGGCGGGCTCTTCTACGCGACCTTCGCCTCGACACACGATGCGCGTTACGGGGGTGGAAAGCGCGTTGCAGACGACACGTACGCCCCAGCCGAAGGTGACGAAGCCGGCGTCTCGCACGTTTACTACGACGAGTCTCGCCTCAGAGCGATCTTGACGCCATACTTCCACGTAGAATCCCTGGAGGAGCGCGCCGTCGACGACGTTGCGGGAACGTGGGCGCATCCGCACAACCCGTTGCGCGGCGCCGTCCATTGGTTCTTCGTGGGAAGACGGCATGAATAGTTCTCGCGAGGAGGGACGCATTCATGAGGATGTGTTTCGAGCGTTTTTCCATTGCGCACGGCGTCTTCTATAAGTCACTCCTCCGAAGGCGTCAAATGCAACGACGGCGTTCCCGGAAGCGGTGGCGAGGTTCCGCCGCACCACACCTACACGTACACGTGGTACGTGCCGCAGCGCGCCGGACCGGGAGCAAACGACCGAGTTCGATCGTCTGGCTCTATCACTCTCACGTCAACGATCAACGGGACGTTGACTCAGGGCTCGTCGGCGCGATCGTCGTGATGGCTCGCGGTGAGGCCAATCCCGACGGCACGCCGAAGGGCGTCGATCGGGAGTTCGTCGCGCTGTTCGAGATGTTCGACGAGAGCCAGAGCTGGTATCTCGACCCAGCAGGAGCGGAGACCCTACCTAAAAAGCCCCGAGGAGCCACACGACAATGAAGGCCCCCGTTGCGGCCAAGAGCCCAATGCGCCATCGCCGATCCTGCCGACTCATAACGTGCGCTTCGCGGCGTCTCGGTCTTTCATCTGCGACTCGCGCCCCAGAAATACGTTAAATACCGGAGGGAGCGCAGCCCGCTCGATAGCGTAACGTAAAGAGCTGAATCCGCCCCATAGGGCGGCAAGGAGGAACGACCATGCTCAAGAGCATCGCTCTACTCTTCGCGCTTTCGTTGCTTGTGGCGGCGGCGCCGAATTCCGTGAGAACATATTTCGGCCCGGCGGTGACGTTCGGCGCCGGTACGGCCTGGACGGTCGTCGAAGCGGATGCGCACAACCGGCCGATCGCATTCGGTTTCGAATTCACCGCGGGCGCGCTCTCGGAGTTGCCTGCCCTACCCAATCCCAGAGACAGGTCGCTGGACTGGCCGTACTACCTATTCTTCCCGGTGAACGCGCCCTCGACCGGTTTCGACCACGTCAACATCGACTGGCACCCGCTCGGCCACGCTCCCAAAGGCATCTACACGGTCCCCCACTTCGATTTCCACTTCTACGCGATCCCCGTGAGCGCGCAACTCGCGATCCACTATCCGCATTCTGAATCGGAGAACATGACCGGCGTCGCGATGCCGGCGAAGACCCTCCTGCCGCCCGGATATATGATCCCGCCGGGAACCGAAGTCAACGAAATGGGCCTCCACGCGATTCCCGCAAATGCGCCGGAGTTCCACGGCAAGCCGTTCACGAACACCCTCATCTACGGATATGACCCTCATGGAGCCCTCGTCTTCGTCGAGCCGATGATCACGGTGAAGTACCTGTTGTCTCATCCGCACTTCAGCGCGGCGATTCCGGTACCGGCCTCGTATTCGCTTCCCGGCTACTATCCGCGGCGATACAGCGTCACCTACGACGCGAGTCAGCATCTCTACAAGATCATGTACTCGAACTTGCGCCCGTGGCACGCGTCACAGCTGGCTCGGCGATAGCCGCGCCGCCGATCTAAACCTGGCGAACTCGTTGCGCCGCGGCGATCGCCGCGGCGCGCGACTTGACGCCCAACTTTGCGCAGATATGCTCGACGTGCTTCCCAACGGTGCGCCAAGAGATCGCGAGCTCGGCGGCGATCTGCCTGCCCGTGAGGCCACGGGATACCATACGCAGGATCGTCGCCTCACGCGCCGACAAGCCCGCTCGACGGAGTTCATCTTCGTCGTTTGCGCGGCGTTCTTTCAAGATTACCGTGGTGTAGCGCTCCCCGGGAACCAAATATATGGTGAGTTCGCCGCGCGGGCCACCCACGAATTCCGGAGAGACCGGCGGCGGGACGTCGTCAACGGTGCTGAGCCGCCGCCCGATTTCGGCCGCCCAGCTGCGAATGAACTCGCCGAACGCCCGGCGTGCTGGATTGAAGTATGCGTCGATAACTCGTTCGGCACCCGGTGAGTGCCAGCAGATCCCGCCGTTGCGATCGGCGACGAGCACGTAGTAGTTCAGCGCCGAGAGCCCGCGAACGAGGTAGCCTGCGTAACCGTTTGCGCGTTCGGTGGCGAGCGCGCATTCGGCGGCACGCGCGAGGTGGGGCCGCAACGCATTCAGAATGACGCGCTCGCGCTCGTTATAATCGCGCCCGTTCCGGCTGAGCGCGATGTCGACGACCGATCTCGCTCGGCTCGGCAAGCGCACGGCGATCTGGTAGCGGACGTCCATCCGCCGATACAAGTCGGCATAAAGTCCGAGGCGATGGAACGCCGACTCGCTAAGAAAATCGGATATCTTGAGCGCCGCCCCGTCCGGTGAACGGGCGTAATGCATGATGATCGGGTGCTCGTGCGCGTGCTCCGCGAGAGCGTTGTCGATTCCGGCAAAGTGCGCCGGGCCGTCGCAAAACCACTGCGACGCGCCCGTGCGAAGATCGATGTCGTTGTAGCTCGCGTGGCTGGAGGGAAGAATCGTGCGAAGACCACCGACGGATCGCCGCACCAATGACGGAAAATCCTCGGATGCATAGATGCTCCGAACGAACGGGGTGAGCGCAGCTATATCGGATCGGCGAAGCCTCTGCATGACCGTCGAACCTCCGAGACTTCGACGGGGGCCTAGGCCGCCCTCGTGAGAGTACAGAGTTTATCGGTTTCCCGAGCCGATAACGTCCTGCATCGGCGAGGAGGCGCTCGCGTAGAGCCGCTTCTCCATCCGTCCGGCGAGATAGGCGAGGCGTCCCGCTTCCACCGCCAAGCGCATCGCACGCGCCATCGCAACCGGATCGCGCGCCGCGGCAATGCCGGTGTTCATGAGCAGCGCGTCGACACCCAGTTCCATTGCGATTGCCGCATCGGATGCGGTGCCGACGCCGGCGTCGACGATGACCGGCACGGTCGCACGCTCTTTGATGATGCGAATCGAATACGGATTGCAGACGCCGAGTCCGCTCCCGATGGGCGCCGCCAGCGGCATGACCGCTGCACAACCGGCCTCTTCTAGTTGCTTGCACGCGATCGGATCGTCGCCGATGTACGGCAGCACGGTAAAACCATCCGTCACCAGACGACGAGCAGCTTCGAGCGTTTCGCGAGTATCCGGATGGAGGGTCTGTGCGTCGCCGATGACCTCGAGCTTGATCAAATCCGTCTCAAGCAGCTCGCGTGCCAGTTGCGCGGTCAGCACCGCGTCCTTCGCGTTGTAGCAACCGGCGGTGTTGGGTAGGATCGTGTAGCGCGAACGGTCGATGTAATCGAGCAACGTCTTGCCGCTGGGGTCGTCCAGATTGATGCGGCGGATCGCGACCGTGACGATCTGTGCGCCGCTCGCCTCGTGCGCCGCCCGCATCACGTCCATCGACGGGTATTTCCCCGTGCCGACGATCAGTCGGGAAGTAAAGTCATGTTTTCCGAGTTTCAATTGGCTGTCTAACATTTGAATCAGATGACAAAGCGTCCCTTACCCGCCCGCCACCGCTTTGATGATTTCGATGCGGTCGCCGCTATGAACTCTGTGGCTATCGTACGAAGACCGGCGGACGACTTCGTCGTTGCAAGCGACGGCGACGCCGCTTGGTCCCGTGCCGAAGCCGGCAAGCAGCTCCGCGACGGTCAGCCCATCGCGAACGTCACGCTCTCGACCGTTGACGATAATTTTCATCACATCGAGGTGTAGACTGGGCCCCCGCCGCCCTCCGGCGGGACCCAGGTGATGATTTGGTACGGATCGGCGATGTCGCACGTCTTGCAATGCACGCAATTGGTGAAGTTGATCTGCAGGCGTCCCTCTACCCTGCCATCCTTCTTCTCGAAGAGCGGCTCGTAGACCGCTGCCGGACAGAAGTACTTGCAAGGATTCCCGTATTCGATGGTGCAGCGATCGCGGCAGACAGTGGTGTCGGCAACGTGCAAGTGGCATGGCTGGTTCTCGTCGTGCGTCGTGCCCGAACGGTAGACGTCCGTGAGTTTATCGAAGGTCAGCATGTTGTCGATCGTCGCGCGCGGCGATTCCTTTGGACGGTAGCCGCGGCGCTCCATGATTTCGTAGCCTGCCTTGGAGTGCAACCGGTCGGCCAAACCGAATCCGCGGCCGCCCGTCGCGATTGCCAAGCCTGCATTCAAGAGCCCGAAGAATAACCCACGTTTGAATCCTTGGTGAAAATTGCGTGCGCCGTGCAACTCGCGGTACGCCCACGATTGCTCGAAGAGGCGCTGGTATTCCGACAGCGTTTGCGCGTCGAAACGTTCCGCCTGGAGGGCAATCCACGCCGCTTCGGCAGCGAGCATCCCCGACTTCATGGCCAAATGAATGCCCTTGAGGCGCACACTGTTGAGGAAGCCGCCCGAGTCGCCGACGATCATGAGGCCGTCGGCGTAGAGGCGCGGCATTGCGAACAAGCCTCCCTCGGGAATCGCTTTCGCCCCGTACCGCAACAGTTTCGCGCCTTGAAGCATCGATGCGATTGCGGGATGCCGTTTGAGACGTTGCAGCTCGTTATGACCGTCGGTTGTGGGATCGCGAGCGTCGAGCCCGGTGACCATGCCGATATCCAAGACGTCGCCGGTCATTCCATAGATGAACGCACCGCCGAATGTCTCGGGCGGCAACGGATAGCCGAGCGTGTGGATCACGCTTCCTGGCTGGACCGACCCACTCGGGCACTGCCACAACTCTTTCACGCCGACGGCGAAAACCGCGGGCTCCCTATCGCGATAGAGCCCGAGGCGCGTGGCTGCTTGCTTTGTGAGCGTTCCTTGCGGTCCTTCGCCCAGCACGACGATCTTCGCCATGATGTCGGCGCCGGGTTCGTAGTTTGGCTTCGGCTGTCCATTGCGATCGAGACCCTTCTCACCGGTACGAACGCCGACGACGCGATCGCCTTCCCACAGCAGCTCCTGCCCCGGAAATGCCGGAAAGACTTGCGCCCCTGCCTCGTCCGCACGATCGGCAAGCCACCTCACCAATTTTTGCAGCGACGTGACGTATTTGCCGTGGTTATTGAGCGGCGGAGGCGTGAACGGAACTTTGATTTTTCCGCGCTGCGTGAGATACCAAAGTTCGTCGCGCGCCACTTCGCGTTCGACCGGCACGCCGTGCGACCGCCACTCCGGATCCAGCTCGTCGAGCCCGCGGGGATCGAGAACTGCGCCCGAGATCGCGTGATTCCAGATCTCCGCCGCCTTCTCGATCACGAGAATCTCAAGCGGATGATGTGCAGCCTTCGCACGCTGCGCAAGCGCAATCGCGCCGCT
>JAKAPO010000285.1 GCA_021807065.1 bacterium | reverse complement strand
ACAACGAATCGCCGAAGCCGGGGAAGTGGACCTACTCCGATCCCGCGAAACGAATTCGTAGTATTCATTCACCGGTTACAGGCCACTAGAAGCGCGCGGTTGGAGCGACTTGATCACGGTCCGGTGCTACGTCTTGACGAATTATGGTCAGATAGGTAGACTAGACATCATGGCTGACCAGCTGAATATTGCTGAGGCAAAAGCAAAACTATCGAGCCTGATCGACCGCGTCGAGCGCGGTGAGCGGATCGTTATTGCTCGCAACAATCATCCTGTCGCCACGCTCGAACCGATCCGCGAGAATGCTGATTCACTCATAGCGGAGTTTCGCTCGTTGCGAGAGCGGGCGCAAGGGCGGCCCCGGCGGAAGGGTGAATCGTGGCGCCACTTCATCCACGAAGGTCATCGCCGCTGAATGGCCCTAGTCATCGACTGCTCGATCGCGATGGCTTGGCTGTTACCTGACGAAGATTCGAACAAGGCGACAAAGGCGCTGGCTCAAGTCGCCAGAGATGGGGCGATCGCTCCGCCGCTATGGGTGTACGAAACGCAAAATGCTCTGCTCGTGGCGCGGCGGCGTAAACGCATTGATGCGGAATTCGTCAGGTCGGCGCTGCGCTCTCTTCGAAAGCTGCCCATTGCATTTCCGGAAATCCACGGCATCGGGCGTGAACTTTCGCTTGCAGAGCCGTTAGGCCTGACCGCGTACGATGCCGCATATCTGGCAATGGCTATCGAGCATCATGCCACGCTTGCGACTGCCGATCGCGAACTCGCCGCCGCAGCTCGGAAGCGCGGGATCGCACTGCTTTGACGCCGGGAGTGCCACTTCTCCGCTCACTTGCGTTTCCCGCGGCGGTCACGGCCCTAATCACCAGCCGACTTGCCATGCCTACGGGATCGAGAATCGCGAACATTGATGACATGACGAGTTGGCGTTGGTGTTCCAGCGTTGCATGCTCGGGCAGCGGCGGGGGCCGGCAGGCCACGACGTTCGGCGTCGATACGCCCTCGCTCGACGGAGGGAGCGTGCGATTTCACACCTCGGGATCGGCTTATGCAGACGTCCTTCACTACATCCATCTCCCGCCGGCCGATGGCGCGACACAGTTCCTACTCGATCTCCATTTTCTTGTCGATACCGTCGCGCCGATCGAGGCGCTGGAATTCGATTTTATCCAAGGAACGGGCACGCAGAAATTCAACTTCAGCTTGCAATGCGATAATAGCATTCCGCGTAGGCCGGTATGGGACACTTGGGACGAACCCTCGACGCGATGGGTAAGGACCGGCATCACCTGTGCGAACGTGCTCAACGCCGATACGTGGCATCACCTGCGCCTACGCGGGGAGATACTGGGACCGGGAACCGCATCGGCGCGAACGCGGTATCTTTGGATCGAGGTCGACGGCGTGAAGGATTTCGTGCCGCAAGCGCTCGCAACTCACGGTGCGGTTTCGAGTAGATGGCACGCGCTCGTCGTTCAGGTGCAAGAGGACTTGAATGCGCATCCCGGCAACGGTTTCAGCGAATATGTCGACGAGCTGGACTTGCACGCCTGGCCGGCGCGGAAACCTCACGGAAACGGCGATACTCTTTAGTTGGCTACCCGCTGGCGCGGCGGGCGACGCAGAAGCGTTTAGCTTGTAAGCACGAGCGAAATGTTGTCCGCCGAGCCGTCGTTACAAGATTCCGGCCGAACTTGCAGAGTGCGGATGGAAGTGGGGCGCAGTTAGGCGGCCGCTACGGTACCGCGACCGCTTCAAGGAATGAAATCGTGCAGGAGCTGCGCGGCTACTTGCGGGTGGGGAACTCCGCACCGTGGGCAATGCGGGCCACCGGACGGCACGTTCAGCCAAAAACCATCGACAACATCACGCACGCTCACCGCGGCAGCTGCGAGTTGCCGCGCGGTCACGCGAAGCCCTGACGGATTCGTGCTGATGCCTGCCAACACGATGACGCGCGGATTCGCCGCTCGCGTTTGACGGGCTGCAGCTCGTACGAATGCGGC
This sequence comes from bacterium, assembly GCA_021807065.1. GTDB lineage: Bacteria > Vulcanimicrobiota > Vulcanimicrobiia > Vulcanimicrobiales > Vulcanimicrobiaceae > Tyrphobacter. The sequence continues at coordinate 1,109 of JAKAPO010000285.1, read as the reverse complement.
GAAGGTGCGCACGTTGGCCTCACCTCCCTGTGCTTGAAGCTCCACCACGTCCGCGTATCGTGCCGCGCCACCGATGATGCCGGCTTGCAGGAACGCTTCGTATCGCCGCTCGTTTGGATGCAGAACGCGCATTAGATCCACCGCCGGTGTCGCGATCAGTATCGCGCCTGCGGCATGTGCAACGGCGGCCGCTCGCGCAATTGCATGCACCGGATCGCGCTGCTGGCCGGCCGGAGTGAACGTCCACGCCTCAGGATCGTAAATAATCGCATGGGCACGCAGCGCGAGCGCTCGGACTGCTCGGGCATCCCCGGCGCTCATCGTTGGCGTCATGCCCCAGTCGGAGAACGCAGGCGCGATCGATCCGACGAGATACGTGCATGGCGAACCGAAGACACGGCGCGCTTCATCCGATCCGAACGTGCGGGCGAGCAGTAGGAGTGCCTCGTGAGTGAGAATCCATCGGGTACATGGCTGCGCGGTCGGCGCCGCGGTCGGAGAGGCTAAAACTCCGGCGGCAAATGCCGCAACCATCATGAGTCTCACGGTGCCTCGGGGATTACGTGCCGTCGTGCGCAAGACCTGTGACGGCCGTAGCGCGTGTGAAATGCAGTGAACCGCATGGGTTTCCGCGCCGTATGTGTTTGAGCGGCAGCGCAAAGGTCGGATCGCGAGGTTTTTGCAGCGTACGGCAACCGAACGGTAACCAGCGGCGATAGTGGCGCCGAAACCGCGTGGGCATGCGGGTTTCGTCATGGGGAAGGAGGGATTTGAACCCTCACGAGGGGTGACCTCGGCCGCTTTTGAGGCGGCTGCGTCTACCGTTCCGCCACTTCCCCGTGCGCGGTCGTCATTGATTGGATTGAACGAGGGCACGGGCCTGCACCTCACTGGCAGCGGGAAGCACACCGAGACGTAGTTCCACATCGTTCACGCCGAAATGGAGCGTTAGGACGGCCGCTGCGCGAGTTCGGCGGACATCTTCCGAACGCACCTCGCTGGTATTCCAGCAGAGGCGTGCGATCTCGTGAGCCTGCGGTTTGAAGACGCCAAAACATGCGCTTCCGCTCTCGACGACGTCGCTCGCCGCAGTGTTGAAGCCGTTTATG
>JAKAPO010000028.1 GCA_021807065.1 bacterium | reverse complement strand
TCTGAACGCAGCGCGACATCCGAAATTTGCACGAACGCGACCAGGCCGAAATTAGGGAGATTCGCCGCCTGCACACGGTCGAGGGCGTCGTGCCATACATCTACCGGCGATTGCGCATGGTGCGGCCCGGCCAGACGCTCATCTATCTCGTGCCTTCGCCGGGAGCGCCGTCACCCGGCCCGTGAGCGTCTATGGCGTCGTCATCAACATCAACCAATTTGGGGCGACGATTCGACTCGACGGCGGGGACCTCGCACAGGCGCGTGCGGAAGACGTCGACGCGCATCGCTCCTCCTACGAGCGCTCATTGACTTCGCACACGCGGCTCGCATTCGTGCGCAGCGCCGGCGAGCGCCGGGCGACGCTCGCGCTCGCGCCGCAAATAACCGACGAGCGACTCGACGAACAAATCGCGTCATACCTCAAGAGCACGGAAGAGGCCTGGGAATCTTCCGAGCTCCCCGCACACGAGCGGCACTTCCTCAAGAAGAAGAAACGCGCAGCACACTGGGAAGTGAAAAGCAGGCGCTAAGGCGCCACGTACCGCGACATTACGCCGTCCTTTCCGTCGGAACGAATTCGACGCGAATGCTGCTGGCGGATATGCAGCCGGGAATACCGCGCGTCGAAGCCGCGCGCACGATCGGCACGCGCATCGGGGAAGGTTTGCGCGAGAGTGGCGAGTTGCGCGCCGATGCGATGGCGCGTACGCTCGATGCTCTTCGGCAACTGAGGCGCGAAATCGACGGGCGTTGCGACGTCCTCGTCACGATTGCCACGAGCGCATTGCGCCGCGCGCAGAACGCCACCGCGTTCGCGGCGCAGACGCACGCGCTGACCGGCGTACCCCTGCGCATTCTCACGGGGGAGGAAGAGGCGGCCGCATCGTTTCGCGGCGCCGTCGGCTCGCTCTCGAGCGCGGCTTCGTCGCACGGCGTGGTAGACGTCGGCGGCGGTTCAACCGAGTATGCCATCGGAAGCGGATGCGTGCCGGAACTCGTGCGATCGTACGAAATCGGTGCGGTGCGCCTCACCGAGCGAATTCCGGAGCTCGCCGGAAATCACGGCACCGTCGGCGCACAAGCGCGCGATACCGCATACGAGGCGGCGCGCGCCGTCCTGTCGCCGATGCGCACGCTTCCGAAGACGGACCGCATACTTTGCGTGGGCGGCACGGCCACAACATCGCTAAGCATTTGTCATGGTGACGAGGCACTGCTCAGTCGCGACGACCTGCACGCGTTGTTCGAACGACTGTGCGCGATCGATCTCGAAGCACGTAAGCGAGTGCCCGGCATGCGGCCGCAGCGGGCGGACATCCTCCCCGCCGGCATCATCGTGCTCGACGTAGCGTTCGACTACGCAGGCCACTCGAACGCAACCGTTGCTCCCGGTGATTTGCTCCTCGGTACGCTTTTGCAGGAGCGCGAGCGGGTAGTAGGCGATGAAGCAACAAGGAGCGAGAGGCAATAGAAGACACGCAGATTCGGGACCACATCGAGGCGCTGATCGCAGAGGAGCATCGCCTGCTCGAGCATGGTGAATGCGCATCGCTCACGCCCGGTGACGCGCAGAGGCTTCGCGCGATCGAAGTTCAGCTCGATCAGTATTGGGACTTGCTGCGGCAACGCCGAGCCAGGCGCGAGATGCACCAAAATGTCCAAGACACCAGCTTACGCGCTCCGGATATCGTCGAAAAATACCGACAGTAACACGGGATGGTGGTGGAATAGGCAGACACAGCAGACTTAAAATTTGCAGTCCGAAAGGACGTCCGGGTTCGACTCCCGGCCATCCCATTGAGAATCGTAGTAGACGAAGCCGATAACCGCGTGGTTATAGCGTCATCTAGTCTCCATTACTTGCGCCATGTCTACTACCAGGTCTACTACCACCTAACGGGAGCGTCGAAACGGAGGCGGAGTAGGACCATGGGTGAACTTTTCTCCGTAATGGGGAAAGCGTCCACGGAACCGGGCCAGTTACTACACGTAGCACTTCATGGCATGAATGTTGGGAAGAGGCGCGGGATCAGGTCGAGAAGTCCAGCCAGGTAGCCTCTTGCCGGGAGGGTCCGTTTGTGAGCGACACTGCTGGCGCCGCAGTGGTACCTAAAGATCTGTATTCATCCGCAGCGAGCGATGTTGTGTTTCCGGTAGTTGGGTCGGTGATCCCAGGTGATCACGTCTATCAGGTCTTTGCGGCGCTATGTAGAGTCGAACCAAGAGTGCGCGAGATCGCAAACCTGGCTGTCGACCGGATCTTTGGGACCTTGCCACTTTACGGCGGGCGCATGGTGCTTACGCGAAAAGCGCAGCTTCGTATCCGAACGCCGGTAGCCGCGATTCCACTTGTTGTTCCCTTCGCCGGAAAGTCGCTGAGGATTCAGGACGCGACGATCAGACTGGGTGCCCCCCGCATCTTTCGGCTGCGGCCTCATCAGCAACTCTTCAGTTGGATTGTAACGATCAAAGGCTTCACCAATCCCGATGTATTCCTGGAGGCTGTTCGACGCCAGCTTCGTGAACAGGAGATCGATACGGAGGCGCGCATCGGGCACCGCGCGGTGCTTACAGTAAAGGGCGCGCGAATCGTGGGCTTTCCCGTGCTCTGCTCAACTTTGCCTGCAGCGGACTCCTTACGCCTCCAGGAGCGCGGCATCGGCGGTCGGCGCCACATTGGTGCCGGAATATTCGTTCCCGTAAGCTCCGGCTTCGGGGCGGCCTTCGAGGAGTACGATTCTCGAGACTTCGCCCGCCCACGATCCGGTGATGGGGGATGATACGTGAAGCGATCGCGACGCCTCGGCAACTGCTGGCGAAGACCCCTCGCCCCGGGGAACCATTCGAACGGTTTACGCTCGTTGCGCATTCGCGTCACGTCACCGATGCGGCGGAGGCTATTATCGAGAGCGTCGGCACCGAAGCGCTCGCCGCACTCGGGCTCGGCCAGCGCTCGTGGGCGCCGATTCTCCGGCGCATAGTCGTCGCCGGCGCCGGCCTGCACGACATTGGCAAGGCCAATGACAACTTCCTGGCGATGCTACTGAAGAAAGATCCGCAGCTCCAAGCCATCAGGCACGAAGTCGTTCCACTCGTTCTGGCCTACGCCAACGACGGTTTTTCCCGATGGCTAAAGGCGCTGCTTTTCGATGATGAAGAGCGCCTACTCGTCCTTGCAATCGTCGCATTTCATCATTTGAAATACAATAAGGCTCGGAACTGGGGCATTGCCGGCGGCCGGCCCATCACGATTTTCTTGAGCCATCCCGATCTCGTTGCGGCGGTTTCCAACTTAGCCTCACGCCTAAACGTGCGGGAGGTGCTGCCATCTCTAGCGGATGCGACCTTCTCGGCTTCGGACACCCGTACGCGCGTACTCGACGCACGCGAGGAGTTTCATGACGCGCTGGAAGGCCTGTGGCGCGGACTGTCTCCCCACCATCCATATCGCCGATTGCTTCCCCTCGCTAAGCACCTCGTTGCCGCTGCGGACGGCGCAGGTTCCGCGGCCGTGAAGCAAGATGACTCCAGTCTTCCCGGTGCAATCACTTATTATGTGACAAGTGCTCTTGCGCGGCGATGCGAAGTCGAAGAACTTGACGAACTGATCGACTCGTCGCTCGCGGGTCACAATCCACACGATTTCCAACGTCAGGTTGCCTACGAGGAGACGCGTTTCGTGATTGCCCGCGCGGGATGCGGTTCGGGAAAGACGCTTGCTGCCTGGCTCTGGGTTCGACGTCATGCTGTCGGCCGAAAGGTGGTCTTTGCCTATCCGACCACCGGTACCGCGACAGAAGGTTTTGCCGGCTATGTGGCCCCCAACGAGATCGAAGGGCGCCTCATCCATTCACGAGCCGAGATCGACATCGAGGCGCTCGATTCATCGGGTGACGATCTCGGCAGTGATGCCGCACGTGACGAGGAAGCGCGGTGGGAAGCTTTTGGCTCGTGGTCGGCGGCCGCGATCGTAACGACCGTCGACGCGGTACTCGGGCTCCTCCAAAATCAGCCTCGCAGTCTCTACGCATCGCCCGCGCTCCTGTCAGCGGCGTACGTCTTCGATGAGGTCCACGCTTACGACGACAAGCTGTTTGGCCTGCTCCTGCGGTTCCTAGATGTGATGTCGGGTACTCCCATCCTTCTGATGACCGCATCGCTTCCGGAAAATCGCCTCGCCGCAATCCGAAGGATCGTCCCATCGGCGGTCGTCGTCGAAGGTCCGAACGAGAGAGAGAGCCTTCCCCGATACCGACTCCGCGAGGCCACGCTAGACGACGCAATCGGGCTTGCTACACAGACACTTCACGCGGGCGGCAAAGTGTTGTGGATTTCCAATACCGTAGCTCGCGCGCGCGCGGCGGCACGAAACTTTCGCGCGCAGGGTTCAGCTCCATATCTTTACCACAGTCGGTTCCGCTACGAAGATCGCGCCAGAATCCACCGTGCCGCCATCGACGCATTCACGAAGCCCGGGGCGACACTGCTTGTTGCGACGCAGGTTGCAGAGATGTCCCTCGATCTCTCGGCAGACCTGCTGGTCTCCGAACTCGCGCCGATATCCGCGTTGATTCAGCGAATCGGTCGACTCAATCGCCGAGAGGCAGCGAACGGTGCAAAGCTCGCGCTGCTCATCGATGTACGAGAACCCGCGCCATACAGTGACGCCGAACTGGCGAATGCGCGCGCATGGTTGCAGCTCCTGGGTGATGGTGATCTATCGCAACGAGACCTGGCGATCGCGTTCGAAACCGTGGTCCCTGGCGGCGACATCGCCGTGCCCTCGGATTGTCGTTGGCTCGACGATGTCGTGGAAGCGCGACCAGACGCCGTGCGCGACGATGGATATACCGTAAGTGTGATCATGTGTAGCGACGCACGTCGGGCGGCGGATCACCCCAAAGGTATTCGCCGTCTAATTCATGAGACGAGCATTCCGATGATCGTCAACCGTGATCTGATCGGCGACATGCGCACGTGGAGACGGCTAAACGGCGTGCCCATAGCACCCGAAGACCGTATTCACTACGATCCAACCGAGGGCGCGACGTGGGCGAGCTGACGGTCAGCCGCACGGCGCCCGGCATTACGCCGCTGCACCTTGCCGGCCTTGCCGGATTGTATCTGCTGATCGATGCGTTCGTGCAGACACCCAATCTCGCGCCAAGGCTCTCCCAGTGGGTGAGGGATGATGACTCGGTAACCATTCGCTGGACCGGTCCCGATGGTCCAGCGCTTCGTGAATTCGTACAGAAGGCATACGTTCGTCAGATCAATGGGCTGTTTTGGAGTCCGGCGCTTGGCAGTAGCGACAACCGCGATCTCGCGAGATTTCATCAGGTGCTCACCCGCGCATTTGTGCAGCACCCCCGAGCGCGGACACCCGACAAGACCTTCGGAACACGGCTCTTGAGTTTGGACCTCGGCGATGGAGCTGTGCTGCCCTTTTCTTACAAGGCTCTGACGAGCTTCGCGCACAGAGACGCCTTTGAGAGAGACAAGACGTTTATCGACTCGAACGAGTCGCTGCGCAAGGAGGTTCGGATCGTTGGGTGGCTCTTCCCAGGCGGCGGGGTGAGGCACCAGGTCGCGCCGGTCACCGAGTTGTCAGAACCCTGCGAACGGGCATTCGCTCTTGTGTTCGCCCCGTTGGGTTCCATTTTTTATCGCGTTGCGTCGCGTAACGGCCCCGGCAAGATCCGGTCGGTCATCGTTCTCCCCCTTCAGGCGCCTCTGAGCGTGCTCGCCAAGGCGTGCCGGCGCGCCTCGGGGCGGCTGGACGCCGCCGCCGGGGTGGCCGACGCCCTACTCCAATACGAAGTCGAACTTCGCGCTTACCAAGACACGCGACGGATCGGCGGCGCCGAGGCGATCGTCCTTGGTACGGCTCCGTGGAATCCGCAGCAGCAATCCCGCACTAGCGCGTTGCGCGTGACCGGCGTCCCGAAGGCATTGGATATATACGATGAACTGCGGTCGCTGCTTCCCGCGAGGATCATAAAGCGAGAGAAGGGTAATTCGTTTCTCCAGGTCACGGCGCTCCGAGAATTCGTTGCCGCCAACGTCATTGCATCGTCGCCGTGGTATCTTGGGTTTGCCGAGCACCTGCAGATGCTTGTTAGTAAAAAGATGCGTATCTACCCGAGCGAAAGAAAGGCCCTACATATTATGTCATACGAGAAGAAGTGGAATAGAAACGACGAGCTAGCACTGGTCCGCATCGTGCACCAAGCGTGGAAGCAGACGTTGGGCAAGCTCGGTGAACGTGCCGCCCAAGGCGGCTCCGATGCTGGGCGGTTGTTCGAAGTGGAGCAGACACGTTTGCGAGTAGTGATTGCGAAAGCCAAGACGCTGGAGGACTTCCTCCACGCTTTCGCTGACTTCGTCAGCCGAGCCGGGATGAATCCAGAGCTACGCTCCAGCTTGAAGTCGGTACTCCGCATGATCGAACCCGACACCTGGAGTCGAGCGCGAGACTTAACCCTTCTCGCTCTTGTTTCGTACACCGCCGCCGATGAAGAAGCGGCGATTGATGTAGAGCATGACGTTGCAAAGGAGATGGCATGAGCAAACATTTATTCGGCAGCATTCTGACTAGCTACGGAATTGCTGCAAACAACCGAGGCGAGACTGAGGGCAATCTCACGACCTTGCAAAAGGTGCTCTGGCACGGCGAAACGCATTCGACGGTCTCCGCGGAGGCCATTCGCTGGGCCATTCGTTACTACTGGCAAACGCGCGCCGAAGGTGGTGATGTCGCATTGGAAACAAACCGGTTCTGGGACGACGCGAGCGAGGACAACCGTTGGAAAGATTCATCGTGGAGCGGTTGGAGGAGCGGTTCCAACGCCAAAACATACATCGATGATGACGTTCTGGGCTTCATGCTGGCGGAAGCCGCGAGGCAAGAGGGCAATGAAGACGAAGAGGGTGCTGAGTCCGGGGGAGTCCGGCGATCGAAGCGACGATCAAGGGGCACGATCACCAAACGGCGGGGAGTGTTGGAGATCACGCGTGCCATTTCGTTGAGCCCATTTGTGGGCGACCAGACATTCAATGCAAAAAGCGGCGAGAAGGGGAGCACATCCCTTTATTCAGCCGAGGTTCACGCCACGCGCTATCAGTTCGGCTTCGCCATGACGCCGCAGCGTCTTCATGATCCCCAGCGCCTCGCGCCCACGTTAGAAGCGCTCGCTGCGCTCGGTGAAGTCGCCGGAAACCATAGCCGCTTTCTGTTTGATTTCTCGCCGGAGTCCATCGTCTTACGGTACACGGACGATCCAGCCCCTCGGATGCTCTACTCCTTCGACGAGGACGATGGGAAGATCACGATCGAGCCGCTGTTGAGGCGCCTTCATTCGCAGGACATCGACGCTCGGGACGTGATCGTTGGTGGTGACGTGATCGCCTCGAAAGAATTCAGGAAGGAACTCGAGGAACTTGGGGTGACGTGCTTTGCTGGCGTGAAGCCGGCGGTAAAGGCGATGAACGACCGACTAGAGGCCTAATCGTGGCGAACCTGCGCCTTCGCGTTGAGGTCCCATTCGCGTGCTTTCGCAAGCCGTATGCTCGTGAATATCTTGAGACCTACGACGTTCCGCCGTTTTCCACCGTCTACGGTATGTTGCTCTCACTCGTCGGGGAAGAAGACCGCCTCGTACACGTGGGAGCCTCGCTCGCTATTGGAATGGTGCAGCCGGCAGAGAAGTCACGCGTGATTCGAACGACACGAAGGTGGAAGAGCCCTGATATCGCTGCAAGCAAAAACGCGCGACCCGACTATCAGGAAGTTCTCTCTAATGTGGATCTCCTCGTTTTGCTCAATGACGGCGAGGAGAGAAGTCGCCATAAGCGCGAACGATCGCTCGCAGACCGCGTTACAAAGGCACTGGCGTCGCCGGACACGGTCGATCGCTTCGGCGGCCTGAGCTTGGGAGAGAGTCGCGACCTTGTCGATAGCATCTCCCCCGACACAAGAACGCGTCCAGTGGCCTGGATACTGCCCGAAGGTTCTCCTGGGCGACCGTGTGTGCTTTTCGAGGGAAGAGATCTGGTGCTGCCGATCTGGGTTGATCACGTGGGCAGCGCGGGTACGCGATTTCAGAACTGCCAAGCCATCGAACTTGACGATGACCCTGAGCCGACATGTTGGACGACGATCACGGCGCCGTAGGCGCTGGTGAAGAACGCCCGCTTGTAAAGGCCATGGCCCTTCGCGCCTTCGGCTACTGTCCCCGGTTGTTCTACCTGGAAGAGATCGAGGGGATTTATCTCGCGAATGAGCCGGTTCATGACGGGCGTGCTTTGCACGCAGAGGTCGAAAGAGACGAGAAGCTCCCAATAACACGACTTGTCTTGACATCCGAACGATGGGGGCTTACGGGGACGATCGATTGTCTTCGGTATCGGGACGGCAACCTGGTCCCCTACGAGCACAAGAAGGGGCACGCGCGGCGGGACGGTGACGTAGTCGGGGCTTGGCCAGGCGATGAGCTTCAAGCGATTGCCTACGCCGTACTGGTAGAAGAAGAGACTAATCGTCCAGTATGGGAAGCTCGGATCCGCTACCATGCCGACGATGCACTGGTGCGGATTTCCGCAGACGACACGGCGCGATCGAGACTCCGGGATACACTCGATCAAATCGTGCGCTTGCGTCAGTCAACCGAGCGCCCCCCGATTGCAGAGAACCCGAATCTGTGCACTCACTGCGCGCTCGAACCGGTGTGCTTGCCGGAGGAAGTCCGCCGTGCACGCGGGCTGCCAATCGGGACCGTTCGTGTCTATCCCGAGCGGGATCGAGGGACGAATCTGCATGTTCTTGCGCATCGCGCAATGGTCGGGAAGCAAGGAGACGTCATTGTTGTTAGCGAGGAATCCGGCAAGACTCGATATCCAATCGAACAGCTCTCATCAATCTGCCTTCACGGCGCGGCCCAAATAACGAGCGCTGCCGCGGCGTTGGCGACAGCTTCCAAGGTCGATGTTCACTGGTTTTCGTACGGGGGCTGGTACATAGGCAGCCTTCAGTCGCCACCTAACGTCCTGCGTCGGATCAGGCAATTCGAAGCGCTAACCGATCCAACGATCTGCATGCGACTCGCACGGCGGCTCGTCGGCGCGAAAATCGAGTTCCAGCTACGCTATATCCTGCGTGCAACAAGAACGAGTTTCCGAGATGGCACGATCGCCCATGCCATTTCGCAGATGCGCCACGCCAGGCGTGCCACCGAGACTGCGGTCGCGATCGAGGACCTGCGCGGTATCGAAGGTTCGGCGGGTCTCGGGTACCATGCCGTCCTGCGAACCCTCATCTCGCAGGGGCAGCATCCCTGGTTCGCGACATTTGATCGTTCCAGGAGGCCGCCGCGCGACCGCACTAATGCACTATTGTCGTTCGGATACGCATTGCTTCAGCGAGAAGTTGCCGGCGCGATCATGAGCGTCGGGCTGGATCCATGCTTTGGGATCATCCACCGACCGCGAACGGCCGCGTATCCGCTAGTCTTGGATCTCATGGAGCTCTTTCGAACACCAATCGTAGACATCACTGTGGTCGGCGCGATTAACAGGAGTACGTTCGATCCCAACGCTGACTTCGCGATCACCGGGAGACAGGTGTGGTTGTCGGATACCGGAAAGCGTAAGATGATCGCTGCGTTCGAACGGCGCCTGTTAGACAAATGGGCGCATCCGATACTCGGCTCGTCGCTTTCGTATGCGCGTCTAATAGAACTGGAGGTCCGACTTCTCGAAAAGGAGTGGACCGGAGAGCCGGGATTGTTCGCACGGATGCGACTACGGTAATGCCCGAGGCCTTTAGTCATTTGTATATAGTCGGCTACGACATTCGCGATCAAGGACGGTGGCGTAAAGTTTACAAGACGCTGTGGGGTTTCGGTCGCCCCATCCAATATTCTATTTTCCGCTGCTCGCTGTCGCCGTCGAGAGCAGCAAAGCTTCGGCATCGTCTGTTGACTCTCCTGAGCTCGGAGGACGACGTATTCTTTCTGCGTCTTTGTAACGGTTGCGAGACAAGGCTTGAGATCCACGGCCGGGCCGAGGGCGAGCGGGCCCATCCAGACAGGTTCCGAATCCACTGACTCGGAGCGTTTTCAAGCCTCGGCGCTTGCAACGACCGGCGTGGCCTGGAAAGTGCCAATTGTGGGGCGGCGTATAGCCGATTGCGCCGTTGGCACCTCTCACGGTACATGAAGCGGCAATCTACACGTTGACGTACAGCTTTTTCCCATGCGCTTCACGACACTTGTCAGTACGACCGCCTTCTCGCGGAGAGGTCCTTGAAAAGGTGAATGTGAAAGCGCGATGTAGTAGACTCACGGGTACTCGCTGTGCGACGATCTCCGATGCCGTAAGGCGTTGAGCACAGGAGGAACCGTTAGGCGGAACGCGCCATCCCTTGCGGTGCGACGATCTCCGATGCCGTAAGGCGTTGAGCACAGGAATGTCGGCAGCGTTGTCGTTGTGAACGTGTAGAGTGCGACGATCTCCGATGCCGTAAGGCGTTGAGCACTCTTTGAAGATTTTGGCTTGCGTTCGCATCTTGGTGCGACGATCTCCGATGCCGTAAGGCGTTGAGCACATAGGTGAAGATAATGACGCCAGCGCCGCCGCTGCGTGCGACGATCTCCGATGCCGTAAGGCGTTGAGCACTAGCCGAGGACCGAGGCCATGTCGCGGATGAACGCGTGCGACGATCTCCGATGCCGTAAGGCGTTGAGCACAGTTTTTGGACCGGTGCCCACGACGGCCCCAAACCCGTGCGACGATCTCCGATGCCGTAAGGCGTTGAGCACTTAGAGATGGCCCGAGCACATGGCATCCCAGACGAGTGCGACGATCTCCGATGCCGTAAGGCGTTGAGCACACACCAGCCTTCGCTAAGTCTACCTGGCCGCTCGTGTGCGACGATCTCCGATGCCGTAAGGCGTTGAGCACCTTCTCCTGGGCGCGCTTGGCGCGCATGTTCTCGCGGGTGCGACGATCTCCGATGCCGTAAGGCGTTGAGCACGTGCCGAATCGGATGAACCCGCAGCCGAAGGCGCGCGTGTGCGACGATCTCCGATGCCGTAAGGCGTTGAGCACACACCGAAGAGCGTGCCGGCAAAGAGGAGCGGCCCGCTCGCGCGCGCGTGCGACGATCTCCGATGCCGTAAGGCGTTGAGCACAGCGGAGCGCACGCAGTATCAGGGGGCAACGGAGTGCGACGATCTCCGATGCCGTAAGGCGTTGAGCACTATACGCGGCCTGCTTCTCGCGCTTCGCCTCTGCCGGGTGCGACGATCTCCGATGCCGTAAGGCGTTGAGCACATGCTCCAGCTCGTATACTGCCCCGGCGTCATGCCCAGTGCGACGATCTCCGATGCCGTAAGGCGTTGAGCACACCGTTGCCTGCGTCGCTGCCAGCGCCAGCGCATCCGCGTGCGACGATCTCCGATGCCGTAAGGCGTTGAGCACCCGCATGGAACCGCGACCATCTTCCAGCGTTTACCGGTGCGACGATCTCCGATGCCGTAAGGCGTTGAGCACGATTGGGACATCGTTCAGATCGAAGGAGCCGCACAGGTGCGACGATCTCCGATGCCGTAAGGCGTTGAGCACATAACGCTCGACCACGAACCGAACGTCGCCTGCTGGGGTGCGACGATCTCCGATGCCGTAAGGCGTTGAGCACTCGTCTGCACGATGTTGACCAATTGCATCTGGCCGAGTGCGACGATCTCCGATGCCGTAAGGCGTTGAGCACTCAACAGCAAGGAACAAAATCTTTTCGGGGGCAGGGTGCGACGATCTCCGATGCCGTAAGGCGTTGAGCACGCGTAGAGCGCCTGTGCATCCTCCAGCGACCATCCGGCCTGTGCGACGATCTCCGATGCCGTAAGGCGTTGAGCACTTCTATCGCAGAGGCTAGGGGAAATTGTCCGGTAGTGTGCGACGATCTCCGATGCCGTAAGGCGTTGAGCACGTATGGACCCGGTGCAGTAGCCTCGCAGTGGATGCGTGCGACGATCTCCGATGCCGTAAGGCGTTGAGCACGATACCGAGATTCGCGCCGCGCTTCAACCCCTTGCCGAGTGCGACGATCTCCGATGCCGTAAGGCGTTGAGCACAATTAGAAGAATTCATGCAGACGCCATTCGTTCAACCGAGTGCGACGATCTCCGATGCCGTAAGGCGTTGAGCACCTCCAGAACCAGGTGACGGATGCCCTTGCGCCCTGGTGCGACGATCTCCGATGCCGTAAGGCGTTGAGCACAAGTAATGCTCGAATGGGGCTACTAGCGAATATCTAGTGCGACGATCTCCGATGCCGTAAGGCGTTGAGCACATATGCTCTTGCGTGATATGGACGACTTTGCCGCGTGTGCGACGATCTCCGATGCCGTAAGGCGTTGAGCACATATTCAAAATGTTATCTATGGCACAGGCAACACCGGTGCGACGATCTCCGATGCCGTAAGGCGTTGAGCACCCACAAGACTCCGCCCTTCCGTGAGACGCAAGGCTCCGGGTGCGACGATCTCCGATGCCGTAAGGCGTTGAGCACTAGCGGGCAACGGATTAGCGGATGAGGAATGCGGCGAGTGCGACGATCTCCGATGCCGTAAGGCGTTGAGCACCAGTGCTCGTGCTCCAGACATTTCCCGTGCGCCGGTGCGACGATCTCGGATGCCGTAAGGCGTTGAGCACTCGTAGGGGAGCGCTTCCGCAAAACTGCTATTCATGGTCCCCGGCGGGCAGTTCAAAATGTACCGGGCATGGGCAGTTGAGAATGTACCGGCCCGAGCGTCGTGATGTTTGTCGTAGTAGTTAGGCTGTCGCCTTCGCTTTCCTGTTGCGTGCGGTGATGCTGTGCTCGTGCAACCGGTAGCTCTTGCCGCGGATCTCGATCAAGTGGGAATGGTGCATCAGCCGATCGAGAAACGCTGCAACCGCCGGCGTGTCTCCGAAGAGTTTCGGCCAATCGTCGAGCGGCCGGTTCGACGTCAGAATCGTTGAAGCGCGCTCGTAGCGGCGCATTACGATCTCGAGTCCCGAAAGCGATAGGTTCGCCGATCACATTGGATGAATACCACTCGATGTTGCGCACTACCTGCTGATGTGCTACGATTGCTGGCGTGAACGACCTCAGCCGGGCTGAATACTACCGGAACCGACGCCGCTACGAGGGGGGTAAGCCTCTCCCACGCTCCCTGGCACCTCTGCAACGGGAGCACTGGGCAAGGCTCATGTCCCTTTGCGTCTCAGAGGCGGTCGCTGACGAGCGTACGGGTGGACTTATCCTAGATCGACTCGCGGACGTTGTCCGCGGCATAGCGGTGGCCAGGGACCAGCCACCGCCACAAGGGGCGGTGGACGCGATGCGGGCTATCCTCGCTGGAAAACGCGGCGTTCGCCCCAACACGGCTTTTGACATTGGCGAAGGATTGTACGAGGCCGGCTTACGGTGGATGAGTGGGCTTCTCGCGTTGGCACTTGTACCTGCTTACCATCCGCACGCCATCGGCCTTATCGGGGTCTGCACGGCGCGGGGGAATGAAGAGGATTCGCGCGGGATGTGGCCCGGCTTCAGCTTCATCACGCGCTTCAGGGGCGCGAAACGGCACAAAGGCGAGCTACCAATTCGGGGACGCGAGCGCGCGTGGGGCCACGCTACGAAGTATAGCAGCTCTGAAGAAACCATCGAAGTCCTCAAGTCTCATCGTAGTGCGTTGACCTGGAGTAAAGCGCAACACAAGTTATTGCGTAGCGCTTGGAAGCATTGGGTGGACTCGAAAGAGAGTACTACGGAAATGGACGAGTCGTTCCGCCTCTACACGATGCTTTGGCGCTTGCCATTGAAAGGCGAGGAATTCTACGTCATTGAGGATGCTGCGCTACGTTTCATGCGTGAATTCTTCGATCGCAAAATGGCTGACTCGAAGTCTCTTCATAGGAGCGACCAAAGTCTGGAGCTACAAAAATGAAGCGCAGAACCCAAGGCTCGATAACCGAGAAGAAAGGGCTGTGGTATGGCGTTGCTGACCTCGGGCGCGACGCCAGGGGCAAGCGTTGCCGAAAATGGACGCGGGGATGTAAGACGAAACGCGAGGCGGAGCGCGCCTTATCTTGTCTCATCGTGGAGGGTATTCCCGCGACGCCGCCCGCGCGACTCGCGCTCGCGGCGCTTATCGAAGAATACATCGTACATGCTCAGGACCAAGGCAGAGAGCGTTCAACGATCCAGCGCTACTATGGACTGCTCCGTGCTAATATCCAGCCGCACATCGGCAGCGTAAGCGTCGCGACAGTACGCGCGGATCTAATCGAGAGGCTGTACGCGGACCTTCGCGCACGCGGGCTCTCTGCAACATCCGTTGCGCATGTCCACGGCTTACTCACCGCTACATTCAGATGGGCTCGACGAAGGGGGAGTATCGAGCGCGATCCGATGCTCGTCGTCGATCCGCCGCAAAGATCGTCATCAAGCGTCAGGGCTCTACGAGCTGAAGATGCTCGGCGATTCTTCTCGTCACTTCCCAATGGCAAGTGGAAGCGCTGGGAACCGCTCTTTCTCTTCGCTTTGGCGACGGGTATGCGTCGCGGCGAACTCCTCGCGCTGCGGCGGGAGAGCATTGACCGCGCGCGTCGCGTCGCATTAGCAGGCCTGTGAAAAATCGGGTGTGCGTGTGATTTTGAGGTGCCTGTTCGTCATTTTTGCTCCTACGCGAGCTCTAAGGAGCCCGCAGTCGACCGATTTCCGGTCATGTTCGGCACTTTTGGAG
>JAKAPO010000027.1 GCA_021807065.1 bacterium | reverse complement strand
AGGCATCGCCTTGTTTTCGGCGGAGCCTGGTCTACCCGATTGGCGTCTCTCGACGTTTCCGGGCAGCGGCTTGTGTATGGCGTGGACGCCTCACCTAGCGAGGTATCCATCATTAGTATATCCTTTGCGGTCAAGCTGAGGTTCGCTGAGAGAAGGCCGCCTCAAGTGCCGGTGCCAATACGCCGGCTGTGACCGATGTACTGACGCTCGCTCTGGATGTAGCAAGAGAAGCCGGCGAGCTGTTGCGGGGCCATCTACGCGAACCACTTGCAATTCGCGAGAAACGCGAGCGAGCCGACATCGTTACTTTGGCGGATGATGCGAGCGAAGCGCTCATCGTCAAACGGCTGCGCGCCGCCCATCCGTCCGCCACGATTCTCACCGAGGAGAGCGGGGTGCATGCCGGTAGCGATGAGGAGCGATGGATCGTCGATCCGCTCGACGGTACGACGAACTTTGCACACGGCTACCCGCTCTTTTGCGTCTCGATCGCGTACGAGCGAGCCGGCGAGCTGATCGCCGGCGTCGTGTACGCTCCGCTCATGGGCGAGTGTTTTGCCGCCGAACGAGGGTCAGGCGCGCGTCTGGGCGAGTTGCCGCTGCGCGTGTCGAGCATCGAAAGAGTCGCAGACGCAATGACGTGCACCGGTTTCCATCCGGCGCACTACGAGCGCAACGGCAAGCAGTTCGCCGCAGTCTCGAACCGCGCGCAGGCCGTTCGGCGCGACGGCTCGGCGGCGCTGGACCTCGCATACGTTGCATGCGGACGCTTTGACGGTTTTTGGGAATTTGGTTTGAGCGCCTGGGACGTTGCCGCGGGAACGTTGTTGATACGCGAGTCCGGCGGACGCGTTACGACGGTGGAGGATGAGAGCGAGCCTTCGACGGCCGGCTCAATTCTCGCTACGAACGGCCGCCTTCACGACGAACTTCGGAGCGTTCTTCTCACGGCGTGAGCGCAGCCGGTCGATCGCTTTGAAGAAACGCTCGATCTCCTCTTCGGTCGTGTAGAAATGCGGGCCGACGCGAATTCCGCATCCCGGGCGGTAATCGACGAAGATGCGTTCGGCGACGAGCGCGTTGCAGATCTCGTCCGCGCCTTCGAAATCCATGCCGATCCAGCCGGTCCGCCGCTCCGGCTGGAGCGGCGTCGGTACGCGGAACTCGCGCTCGAGCGCGCCCTCGGCAAGCATTTTCGTGAGGCGCACGTTATGCGCGCGAATGCGACGTACGCCGATCTCCCGTATGAGATCGTGGCCGGCGCGCGCCACGACGTAGCCGGGAATCCCAGGCGTTCCGGTGCCCAAGCGGGACATCGAAGGCGCATACTCGATCGGGGCGGGCTCGAATGCAAACGGGCGCGCGTGCGCCATCCAGCCGGTGACGGCGGGGTGCACCTTCACCAGCAGCTCGGGCCGGATGTAGATCCAGCCGCAACCCGAACCTCCGCAAAACCACTTGTGCGATCCTCCGAACGCAACGTCGACGTCGAGATCGGTGAGGCTAAACGGGTAGACGCCGGCCGTTTGGTAGACATCGGCGCAAAGAAGCGCGCCTGCTTCGTGACAGCGACGAGCGATGCTCGCGATGTCGGCTATTGCGCCAGACTGGTAGTATGCATGCGACACGACGGCAATGGCCGTACGCTGCGTAATCGCATCGACGATGCGTTCCGTCGGGATCGTGCAGCCGTCGTCTGACGGCACCGAGACGACGTGCGCGCCGAAACGTTCCCACGCGCGCCACACGTACGTTAGCGAGGGGAACTGCAATGACTCGTGAACGACCTCGTTGCGCCCGCCGCTGAAATCGAAACACGAGGCAATCGCAGCCTGGAAGAAGGAGACGTTCGGCCCGAGAAAGACACTGCCGGGTGGCGCACCAACGATCTCGCCGATGCCGTCGGCAATCTCCCGAATTCGCGGTATCCAGTACTCCCAGGCCTCCGGACCGTCTTGCGCCCATTCTTTCCAATAGGCATCGAGGGCGCACTGTGCTCCGAGCGGCGCCGCGCCCATCGAATGACTGACGAGATATGTGGAACGCTCGAGGATCGGAAATTCCTCACGTCGCAGTGCCTTGGTCACGTGCGATCGCTCGCGCCGAGCCGTGCGTATTGTTCGCCGATGGTACCGCGTAGAACGTGCCACGCCATGACGTAGTCGGCGCAGAGCGATGCGAGCGGCGCGCGAAACGTTTCCGGACGATTCTTCTCGATGAATGCGTGCGAGATCCAGGCGGGTCCGTATCCGGCAACCAGCCCCAACCCCGCAAGCCATGGCCTGCGCGTCGCCATGGCTGCAATCACGAGTGCGCTCCCGAGCAGCGTGCCGGTTACGTGAAACGCGCGCGTGCGCGGATCCGAGTGCGCCCGCAGGTAGCGCGGCCAAAAGACTTCGAACGACATGGCGAAGCCTTACGGGGTACGGTGCGCTTCTCCTCGAAGCGAACGGTCGTGCGTACCCCCGTTCAGGTTATCGGTATCTGCGCGCTCTTCATATCGATGGCGGCATGCACCCACGCGCCCGCACCTCAGCCATCCCCAAAGAGTCCCATCGCATTTCCGCTTTATCAAGGCAGCGCGGTGCTGTCCGTTCGCACGTGGCAGCACACGCTCACGTCCGGCGAGCGTGCGGCACTTGGAATTACGGGCTCCGCGGGCAACGCCTATGGCGGCTACGAAGTGCTGACGGCGACGTTCGACTCTTTCGACAACGTCGCCGCATGGTTGCAGGGGTTGAACAATCTTCCACCGCAGGGCTATCGAGTCGCGCTTTGGGGGAACGGCGTCGACGAAGCGCGCATCGATGCACGCAACATCGGTTTCGACTTCGGCGCGTTCACGGACAAGAAGCGCGGCGTTCGCCACGACGTCGCCGTGATCGTAGTTGACCCCGATCTCGTACAACGAAAAGCAGGTATCGTACTTTCGCTGCTCAGCAGATACAAGGAGATGCCACCGTTCTTGCGCGCTGCGGTAGACGCGCAAGCGAAAGCGCAGACCGGCTTCACCGTCAGCGAGGCCACCGACCCGGCGACACCCCTCGGGATCGCGGTCGACGCACTCGAGCGTTTGCACGACGTGCACGCCCGCGGCGTGATCCTCGTCGATATAGCTCTTCAAAAGGCGACGCACAGATGATTGCGGCGCTCGCGGCGACTTACGTCGGTGTACAGGCATTCATCTCTACCGGCATCCACCGAGACATTGCCGGTTCCCAGCGCGGCGCTGCCGCCGGCGGCTTTCTCGAATTGCAAGCCGGAGGAAGGCGGATTCGCGTGCATCTTGAGGGCTTCCCGGTGGTGAGCATACCGCAACACGCGACCGCGCACTACGGCCAGGCAACGCCGGCGATTGGGATCGTCGACGGTGCTTTGCGATTCGCGCTCGATCAGGCCGGGCGATTCTTCGTTGGTTTCGGCGGCGACGTCATCAACCAGCATACGCCGTTACCGAACCTCGATCAGGTCGTAGCATCACGGCTTGCCGGATATCGCTACGAAACGGGATATGACATGCCGATCGGAAGGGCGCATTTCGCCGAAGCGATCGTCAGCGCAGCCCCCTCGCTCTACGGCGCGGACATCTACACCTACAGCGTTCCGCATCCCTCGGTTAAGAAGCCCGAGCGCGCGTCGGAAGTCGATTATTCCCTGGCGTGGGGCATCCAAATGCAGCACTCGCAGCTGTTGGTGGGTCTGCGCGCCATCAATTTTGACGCTCGCTTCACCGCGACGGGAGCGGCCGCCGATCGCAACGCCGGCTTCGGTTTGTTCGCCGAGTTGCGCGGCCTGCTCTCACATTAAGACGTTGCATAGCACGAACGGCCGAGCGCGCGAAATCGGCGCATGGTCCCTCCTGAACGCGCTGTGGATTCCGCTAACGTTTCAAGATGCGGCGCTCATGGCAATTGCGGTTCCCGCCGCGCTCCTGCACCTCGCTCCGCATAACTACCGGACCGT
The DNA here is from genome assembly GCA_021807065.1 of bacterium. GTDB lineage: Bacteria > Vulcanimicrobiota > Vulcanimicrobiia > Vulcanimicrobiales > Vulcanimicrobiaceae > Tyrphobacter. The sequence continues at coordinate 10,834 of JAKAPO010000027.1, read as the reverse complement.
TCTCGCCGCGCTCTCGTCGGGGTCGTCGTTTGCGGCAATGCTCGTGCCGCCGCTCGCAGGCTGGTTCTCCGACCGGCAGCGGCGCGGCGGCGGATCGCGTCGTGCCTTGGTCGCGTTCGGCATCGCAATCAACGTTCTTGCGCTCATCGGGCTGGCACTCTCGCGCGATCTCGGATTCTTCGCGTTCTTCCTCATCATGGCAATCGGCGCCGCCAACGTCGCGCTGGCAGCTTACCAAGCGCTCCTGCCCGAGATCGTTCCGCGCGCGCAGTGGGGCGTGGTTTCCGGGATACGGGGCGCGGCGACGCTATTAGGCGCGGTGCTTGGGTTGAGCATCGCCGGTGAGTTGCCCGAGCCAAGCCTCACGTTCTTGGCGACGGCGGCGATTCTCGCGGTTTTCGCGCTCTCGCTGTTCGGTATCGATGAGGGGAGTTGGAGCGAACCCGAGCACGCGCGCGTGCGCGATTGGCACGACTTCCGAATCGTCTTTGCCGCGCGCGCCTTGGTCTTCTTTGGACTGACGCTCCTCATGACGTTCGTGCTTACGTTCTTCCACGACGTGCTGCGCGCAAGTAACCCGTCGGCTGGAACAGGTCTCGTCGGGATCTCGTCGTTGGTCGGTGCGCTCATCTCATCGGTGTGGCTCGGGCTGCTCTCGGATCGCGCACCGCGTCGCATCGTCGTCTCGTTGGCGTGCGTACCGATGACATTGGCGGCTCTCGGCTTTGCGTACGCGCCAAACCAGGCGTGGATGTTGCCCTTCGCAGCGCTCTTCGGCATCGGTTTCGGCGGCATCGTTTCCACTGGATGGGCGCTGGCTATGGACAGCGTTTCGGAGTTGCACGACGTCGCGCGCGATCTGGGTATTTGGGGAATCGCGACCCATCTGCCGAACGTGCTCGCGCCTCTCGTGGGGGGCGGCGTTCTGGCCGCGTTCGACGGCTCGCGCGTCGGGTATCGAATCGTCTTCGGCATTGCGGGATTGAGTTTTGCGCTCACGTCGCTGGTCGTGCTGCGCATCGGTCGAAAGCCGCTGACGTCGATTTGGAGCGTCGTGCTGCGGTTTTGCGTCGTCACCGGCAACGGTCTCTACGTGCGTCTCGCCTATCGCATTCGCGGTTGGGGCACGATTCCGTTACGCCGCGGTCCTACGCTCGTCGTTGCAAACCACCAGCACGATCTCGAATCGCCGGCGCTGGTCACGGGACTTTCGATTACGCGACTTGCCTGGCGCGACCCAATTTTCTCTGCGAGTTCGCGGCGCATGTACGAGCCCGGGTTCCTCGCCATCCGGCTCCACATGCCGTTCCTGCGCTCGATCAATGCCGGCTTCATTTTCTACGGGCTCGGTCTCTTGCCGATCGAGAACGAACTCGGCTCGCGCACGATCGCGAGCCTCGCGTGGTCTGCGAGCCGGCGCCACGGGGCGATGCGTCTTGCGGAGTTGTTCGACGAACGCGTAGCGACGCGGTTTGCACCGGAGACGAAGATAACGGATTTGTGGTCGGCGGAGAATTTCAGCAAAGGTCAGGAATACGTTCGGCTGACCATGCTTAAAGAGCCCTACCGCCGCGAGGAGCTTGAGGCAACACGTGCGACGCTCGACGAAGATTTTGCCCGCTTCATCCGATTCGTGAAAGCCGGAGCAACGTTCTTCATCACGCCCGAAGGACACTACACGACGACGGGGGCCATGTTGCCGATGCACGGCCTGATCGATAAACTCGCGCCGATCTCGCAGATCTATCTCGCGGGCGTGAGCTACGACGTCTTCGTGGGGCGGAGACTTTCGATGCTCTATCGCATCGTCAAGCTCGACGATCGCGAGCGCATGCGCGAAACGCTAGCCTCAATACGGCCCGTTACCGTCAGCCAGCTGTTGGCGTCATGGCTGCACGAGAGAAGCGGCCCCGTTGAAGAAGGTGAAGCAATTGCCGAGGTCGAGCGCCGCCTACGCGCGCTGCCTGCGGAACTCTTCGTCGATCCGGAGCTCCGAGCCGATCCTGCCAGGATGGTGCGCGCGGCGCTGCGCGGCATCGCGTCGTTGGAGGGTGGCAAGCGCCACCCGCAGTTCCCTGGCGTCGAAGACATGATCGCGTATCAAGCGACCTTCTTCGCGGAGACGCTGGCCGGCGCCTCGATTCTGCGCCGGCAAAGCCGAAGAACAGCACAGCATGGCTAGGTTCGGCGCACAACCCGGCGAGCAAGGTGAAGGCTTCGAAGCACGTGCAGTACATATCCGAACGCAATCAGCGGTGATTTGTCGACTAGCGGCGAGAGAGTCTGCCGGCGGGGAGCGCGCTGCGCCCGCCGTTGTTGAGATTCGAAACGGACATCGAGGTTTCGCTCGATCTGTTCGAGCGTCATCGTGCGCAGCCGAGGCACGGCAAGCTCGACCTTCGTCCGACGTGCAAAGTTGACTGCCAATAACCCGAAGGGGCACCTGGAGTCTAGGGATGAGTCGGAGGTTCTCCGGGGAATGAGCGAGGCATGGTTACCGAAACGCTCAAGTGCGCACACGAACCCTGCCTCTGCACGGTCGAAGCGGAGTTCGCCGAGGAAGACCTCGAGGAGTCGGAACTACGCTATTGCAGCGACTACTGCTATCGCGCTAGCGATCGAGAAGAAGAGGAAGCGTGCTCTTGCGGCCACCCGCCCTGCGATGCCCTCGGTGGCACGTAATTTCGCTTTAGTAGCGGCGATAAACTATCGAGCCGCCGAAGGTGACGTCTTGAAAACGAGCCATGTTCGGCGATAGCCATTGAATGCGGTACCAGGACCCGGGCGGCTCGCGAACGGGGAAGCAGCCCGTTTGGAGGCACTGGTATTTGGGTTGCCAGTCCCAGACCTCGAGGTGCAGCAACCCGCGTATGATTTGCCAACCTCCGCTTTGCTCGGTCATCAGCGATCCCGATCGATCGAGTTCGTTGAACTGCCCGTTAGCCTCGAGCACGAGGCTCGAGTACATGATCCCCCCATTGAGATAGACGCTTCCGCGCCACGTTCCAACCAAAGAATACGCCATCGCCGGCTTCTGCACGAACGGCACCGCAAATAGCAAACCGGCCAGCGCCAAGAAGAGCGATTTCCTCATGAGCCGCACTACGACGACAGATGTACGCCCCCTTGTTGGCCGATCGCAGAGATAATCTTCATGATCGACCATAAATTACGGCAATGCAAAATGCGGGACAGGAGCAGGATTCGCGTGTTTAGCCCCGGTGAAATCTTTTTCGAAGATGTCGGCCGCCGCGTTCACGCCGATGTCGAGTCATTGATCGAGGCGTGCGGAATAGAGGTCGCAACGAAGAAGGTACTAGCCGGAGTTGGGGCAGACCATGTGTCATTCTCGGATGGCGGTACGTGGGAGTCCGACGTCACGATCGTTTTGCCGGCCTACATTGCCCATCCGTTCATGATGGACTCGCCGGGCCTCGGCGACGAGCGCGGGTTCATTCCGACCGACGAAGCGATGTGCCATCTCGACTTCCCAAACATCTTTGCCGCTGGTGACGGCAATGCCTTGGCGCAACCAAAACTCGGGCACATAGCGGTTCATCAGGCCGACATTGCAGCGGCCGGGTTGTACCGCGCTATTACGGGCCACGGTGAGATCCCGCCGTGTCACCCGGAGGTCTTTTGCGTCGCGAACCGTGGCGGATCGAACGCCACCCTGATTCTTTCGAACACGCTCTTCGGAGGTAACGTGGATCTTACCCTCGACGGTCCGGTTGCGCACCTTCTAAAATGGAGCTTCGACAGCTATTACTTCTACACCAGAGGCCACATGCCGCCCGACGTGCTTGCCAACGGTATGGAGCGCGTGCTCGAGGGCATCTTCAACCGCGTGGATGCCAGATGAGCGAAGGCGAAGGCAGATCCGATGGCAAGCAGCCTGTCGGAGCATTTAGGCTCATTTCAAACGAACTCTGCTGCGCCCGGAGAACGCGTCGGGGTCTTCGTGGCGGCACGCGGAAACATCGTCGCGCTTGGCCGCGTCGCACGCGATCCAGGCGATCCGCACCGCGTCGGCCCTGCGTACGACAGCGGCGATCGCCTGTACCCCAATACCGCTGCGTACCGTGCGATAGCGGCGGCAATCGCCCTGCGCGACATACGGTGAAACCGTGAACGGCGCGATCCTGTCCGACCGAATCCAGTTCGCCCTTACGGTAATGTTCCATTACCTGTTTCCCATCGGCACGATGGGACTCGCGCCTTTCATCGCCTGGTATACCGTCAGCGGCACACGCGCGCGAGATGCAAACGCGCTCGCCTCGGCGGAATTCCTCGGGAAGATCTTTGCGCTCAACTTCGCGGTCGGCGTCGTGAGCGGGATACCGCTCGAATTTCAATTCGGAACGAACTGGGCGGCATTCTCCGTGAAGGCCGGCTCCGTTGTCGGGCAGCCGCTCGCGCTTGAAGGCATCTATGCCTTTTTCTTCGAGTCGGTGTTTCTCGGCGTCTTCTTGTACGGGAGGCGGCGCGTCAGCGCGAGGTTCTACGCTTTTTCGGCAATTGCGCTATGGCTCGGCTCTTGGCTGTCTGGGTTCTTCATCGTCGCCACAAATGCATGGATGCAGCACCCCGTCGGGTATCACTTCGCAGCGAACGGGCGCATCGAGATCGCCTCACTGCGTACGGTGTTGCTCTCGCCGTTTGCCTTCTGGCAGTACGCGCACGTCATCACCGGCGCGCTGCTCGCCGGAGCGTTCGTCGTCGCAGGAATCGGATCGTACTATCTTTTAGGCCGGCGCAATGAGATATTCGGCCAGCGCTTCGTTCGGGTGGGCGTTATCGTTGGATTCGCCGCTTCGCTTATCGCGATCTTCCCCACCGGTGATCGCAACGCGAACGAAGTGACGCGCAATCAACCCGTAAAATTCGCGGCCATGGAGGGAATCTTCAAGACGCAGCGCGGTGCGCCGGAGGCGATCATCGGGATGCCAGACACGCAGCACGGCAGGCTCATCGACCCGGTGTACGTCCCGGATCTTCTGAGTTATCTCGCCTACGGCAACTTCCGGGCGAGCGTCAAGGGACTCGATTCCTATCCAGCAGATCTGCATCCGCCCGTCGAACTCACGTACTACGCCTACCACGTAATGGTGGGACTCGGAACGCTCTTCGCACTTCTTGCCGGGATTGCAACGTATCTGCTCCTGCGGCGCAAGCTCTACGCCGCACGATGGATGTTGTGGATCCTTATGCTCGCGATGCCGTTTCCATATATCGCAAACGAGGCCGGATGGATAGCGAGCGAGGTAGGCCGCCAGCCCTGGATCGTCTACGGATTGCTTCGCACGTCAGCCTCGGCATCGCCCACCGTCGTAGCCGGAGAGACGGTCTTCACGACGATCGGCTTTGCAGGCGTGTACTTTGTTTTGGGAGTGCTGTTTTTGCTGCTCGTGCTGCGCGAGATCTCCCTCGGCCCCGTGGAGCGAACAGCGTGAACACAGCGGCCTTCACTCTGCTCGCGGTGTTTCTTGGCGCGTACGTCGTGCTCGACGGCTACGATCTGGGGGTCGGTGCGATGCATCTCCTCCTCCCGCGCTCCGACGACGAGCGCGCCACATCGCTGGCGACGATCGGCCCGTTCTGGAACGGAAACGAAGTGTGGATCATCGCTGCAGGGGGCGTGCTGTTCGCACTGTTTCCGCAGGCGTATGCCGCGGCGTTCAGCGGGTTTTACTTGCCGCTGACGATCGGCCTGTGGCTTCTCATGGGCCGCGGAATGGCGCTCGAGCTTCGTGGCCACTTCGCAAACGATCTCTGGCACGACTTCTGGGACGTAACCTTTGCTGCGTGCAGCACCATGCTCGCGCTCGTATTCGGCGTAGCCCTCGGTAACGTCGTGCGCGGCGTTCCCCTCGACTCGAACGGTTACTTCACCGGGACGTTCGCCTCGCTGCTCAACTGGTATGCTATCCTGGTCGGTCTCTTTGCGCTGGGTGCACTGGCACTGCACGGCCTAACATTTGCAGCATGGCGCTCCGCCGTGCTCGCGACGGATCACGCGCAACGCCTGCTGCAGTATCTCTGGATCGCCGTGCTCGCGCTTTTTGCCGCCACGACGTGGGCGACGCTCCGAGTGCATCCGCCCACGATTGGCCCGATCCTCTGGATGGCACCGGCGGCGGCACTCTGCGCACTCTTCACCGTCCGTTTTGCACGCAATCGTGCGCTGCGATTTGCGGCGAGCAGCGTTTTTCTCGCAGCACTGATGATCGCTGCCGCCGCAACGATCTATCCATACGTTCTCCCCTCGTATCCGGTGGGCTCCGGTGGGCTCACTATCTACGACGCATCGGCTGGAGTTCACGGTCTGTTCGCCGGTACCGTCGTCTTTGCGATCGGTTTTTGCATCGTCGCCGTCTACGGAACGCTCTCCGCGCGCAGCATGTTGCGGAAAAGCGATTCCCTCGACGGGCCTTCGACGGGCGCCGGCTAATGACACGATCAGGGGCACGACGTGGGCGGGATGGCGACGCGTTCGAAGCGAATGCGAAAGCGTGCTCTCGCGTTACGGATGACTGCGCGTGCGCGTTCGGGCAGATTCAGATAGCCGAAGCGTGCGCATCGCTCAGACCGCAATCCGGCAATAGCCGGATTCATGATGACGCGGCGAGAGCTGGCGATCCGCTGTAAGGGTCCCGCGACGAAACTTCGAAAGGCGCCCTGTTAGACACTCGGCGCAAGCTTGCTTCGGGCGGTTAAGAGCTTGTCAAGAATTACCGCCTTCGCTAGCTGTTCTTTAGTTTAGAGGGCAGTCGTGGTTCCGCGGGCGCGTTACGAGCACCGGGCAATACTTGCGTGCCCTTGGTTCAGAGTGAGGGAGGGCTCTGCCGCGGTGTGGCGGCAGGCGCGATCGAGTCGTTCGGCGCCACCGCTGGTACCGGCACGAACTGCGGTCCGATGACACGTAGCCGATCTAGCATTTCCGGCGTTGGAAGCTTGACGCGGCGGACGATCCCGGCAAGCTGTAAAGCGCGGACCGTCAACCACGTAAAGTCGAATTCGAATCTGCCCAGACCATGCCGGGCCGAGAAAGGAAAGGCATGATGATTGTTGTGCCAACCTTCGCCCCAAGCAAGCAACGCGACCCACCAATTGTTAGTGGAACGGTCGCCCGTGCGAAAGGTACGGTATCCGGTCCAATGGCAGGCGCTGTTCACGAACCATGTGATGTGATAGGTCACGACCAGCCGCACGAAGATTCCCCAGACGACGAACGGCCAGCCGCCGATCGCGAACAAGACCGCGGCAAGTGCAATCTGCCACAGCACGGCGGTTTTGTCCAGAAAACCGTAAACGGGATCGGCCGACAAGTCCGCTGCGAGCCGGCGCTGTTCGACGATCGTCGGGCGCGCCGCGTTCGGCAAATAGAGCCATCCAACGTGAGCCCACCAGAAGCCGCGATCCATACCATGCGGGTCGCCTTCTCTATCGGAGTAGGCATGATGGCGTCGGTGCGTTGCGACCCAGGAGATCGGTCCGCCTTGGAGCGCGAGAACGCCGAGAAAGGTGACAGCATACTCGAGTAGTTTCGGCATCTGCAGGCTCCGATGCGTGAGCAAGCGGTGGTAACCGAGCGTTATGCCGATGCCGCCGGTCAAATACGCAAGGATCGCCGCAGCTATGATCGCATTCCATGAAAAGAGCGCTGGAACGAACGCCAGCAAAGCGGCGAGATGGATGACCAAGAGTCCTAGGCCGGTAGCTAGATTACTCCAGCCGCGCGCCGGCGACGAGTCTTTCACAACATCTACCTCTCGAACGATACGAAAAGTTGTAATTCCGACAAAAAGTCACCCGACGTTCGCGAAGTTTTCAACCGGGGTTCTCCATACGATCCGGCACTTCGACGCGAAGCTGGGCCCTTCCCGGCCCTGTAGGAGGAGCTTGGCGCAACCATATCAGCGCTGGCGCTGACGATCCCGCCGTGGTCTTCGACGAGGCCAGTATACGCATAGGCCATGTATTCTGATCCTTGGTCCGAGTGATGGATGAATCCAGCTTGACGCCGACGCAACGTCATCGCCAGCGGCGTGGGCTCGAGGTTGTGATTCGTATGCACGTTCCAACCGATGAGCCCCGCGTTGAACTCATCGCAGACGTCGAATCGGCAGCTCGGCCTCACCAGCGTCCGAAAAAAGCGGTCGGAATCATCCGACAGCGGCTCGAAAGGACGGTTATATGGGGAATCTCGGATAGATGCCTTGCATAGATAAAAATCGCAACTTGGAGATTTAATGACAATGGCCGGATACTCAGGGATACCACTCGCAAAGAAACTCGGGATCAAACCCGTCCTAAGACGGAAGCTCAATGCCGCCTTGCAGGATGCCTTAACTCTATGCGGTCGCGATAGCGACACGACTAAGAACGCTCGGCTTTTCTTATGAAAGGGCCGCCGAGCAACAGCGAAAGAACGCAGAAATTCACGATACCCGACAATACCAACACGATACCGACCGCGACGGCTATGTCGCGGCCGACGCTCGTGAGACCGTAAAACGCCCGAGAACTCTCTCACGGGAGGTCAAGAAGATGAACGTTCGTGCGTTTGCGATAGTAGCCGTCGTCACGATCGCGTCGAGCACGGCATCGGCACCGGCGCTCGCACCTCTTCACTGGGTCTCGATCACCTCTTTGGCCGGAACGTACGGCGATAACCACCCATCTCACGGTCGCGTCTGGCCCTACGGTACCGAAACGCACGGCACGGCACGGCTCTCGAACGGCGAGCAATACCCATACAATTTCCGCGGCCGAAACTACATTGGATACAAGTTTTCCGGATCGGCCAACGAGACCGTGCGACACTTGGCGCCCTTGGGCCCAAATTTCATCAAGCGCCACACCGTCGCCATCAGTATCACTATCTTGCCTTCGCAGCACGTTTACGACGTCGCCGTGACCGGGATCTTCTATCATACCGACTTTTACGGTGGGCTTGATGACGCGAACGTACCGTTGCCACCTATCGGGAACGAGTTATGCGCGACAGACGAGAAGGTCACCTCAGACGAAGGAACCTACTACTATAAATGGCTGTTTTACCCGACCAACGTCCGGCGGCAGGCGTCGCCATGCATCCCGACTCGCTGGCCAAACGGGACCGCATCGCGTCCCGGCCCCGGTTAGCACGTTCGGCGCACGATAACGCATCGCGCTCAGGCAAACTCAGCACCAACCAATCTGATTTTCCAGATGTTCCTGCGCTATCAGTACATTTTGCACTTGGGTCGATCACGACGCAGGGCTGAGTGGTGTCGGTGATGCTCAAGGTTCCGCGCAACGTATGGTTCAGCGTCGGGCTTGGCGTTGCACTCGCTGCACTCGATGGATATGCGAACGCAGACGGGCGAGCATGGGGAGATTGGCTAGCGACGGTCCTTTTTGCCTACTACGCCATCTATTGCACGCAGAACTTCGCGCGCTGTCGCGAAGTGCATTGCGCTTTCACCGCGCCTGGGTTTGCCGCTGCCGCAATGCTGATGCTACTTCGCGTTACCGGGCTGGCGCACTACGCATATAGCGTGCCCTGGGCTGTTTTCGTCGCAAGCGCATGCGTCGGATACTGCATCCAATGGGCGTATGAATCCCGAACCGGGAGCATTTTTCTGGGGCGCTAGCGTTTATCCGCGAGGTGCTTGTCGCCTTCGCACGAAGCCTGACGAAGCCAACGTGTGTTTCGCGCCTGGTACCGCAAGCGCGTCGAAGCGTATATGCACAAATGCGACGATACGACCGCGCGGCGGTTCGCGGTTGAGGTTCATCGTGCGTTCGCGCACTCGCTTCTCTCGCAGATCGTCCCGCCGCCCGATGCTCCCCTTGACGTTTCCGCGATGTGCGAGGTCCTAGAACGCCATGGATTCGGTGCGGACATCCTCATGACAAACGGGGTGCGCAAAGCCGCGATGGAGTGCCTGCAATGGGCCATTGCGCGCGAACTGCGCCGGGCCAACCCGAGCGCCACCTACTATGAACGGCACAAAGCCAGCATGCGCATTTTTAGCGTTTTGGACGATTGCTTCGAGCTTCGGCTCAGAAAGAGAAAACCATGAGTATTTATAGACGCAAGAGCGGGCGTTACGGCGTGCTCGTCGATCTCGAACCCTCGCCGACCTGCCTACGCCGCCGCAAGAGCCGTCATGCCGTTGCGACGTGGGCGCTCTCCGAAGGGAGCGACGTTCGCAGCGTTGCGGCGCTGCTTGGCCATAGCGTCCCCTCGACCACCTTGAACGTCTACGCCCACGTCGTCGCCGGAGCGCAGGAACGGGCGGTCGCAGCCGTCTCGAACGTGCTAACGGAAGCCCAGGCACGCCGGGCCGAAGGCGCGAATGGGCACGCCTGATTCCGGCAGTTTTTGCGCGGCACGGCAACCGTTTGGCAACCGTCGGCTTCGAGAAAGCTTGCAAGCGTCGCGCAAACCCGCATAAAATCTACGTGGAGAGGTGGCAGAGCGGTTGAATGCGGCGGTCTTGAAAACCGCAGAACGCGATGAGCGTTCCGGGAGTTCGAATCTCCCCCTCTCCTGACGGTTTCGCCTGATTTCAAGGGGGTTTGCGGCGCGCGACAAGGCGCCACTGCGGTCCCAAAACAGATCGTTGTTTGGGCCAGTTTACAGTCTACGTGTAGTCTAACTCGAGTGCTTACGTTGCGGTCCGCAGCGTCGGCGGCGTCGTGAGCAAAGCATCGATCGCTGCAGCGGCCCCGTCTTGCTGGGCGGCATACACATGGCCGTAGGTGTCGGCGGTGATACCAATACTCGAATGCCCCAGCCGGTCACTGACTACTTTCAACGACTCACCGCTTGCGATCAGCAACG
>JAKAPO010000284.1 GCA_021807065.1 bacterium | reverse complement strand
TCCGATCTGTGCGATGGTATGGGCTCGCTTGGCATGAGGCGCGGAACATTTCTCCTAGCTGCAACATTCGTGATGGCTGCGTGCGCGGCGCCCGCGAACTCCAGCGTGAGTCAGTCCCAGGCATTGAACTCTGCTGACGAACCGTTCCGTGCTGCCTTCAACCATGAGCGAGACCGCGTTCGCGTCGTCGAGCTCGTGAGTCCGACCTGCCCCGTCTGCCTCGAAGGCGTATCGAAGATTCAGCATGCGCTCTTTGCCCGAGAAACCAGCAGGAATCTCGTCGGTTTCGTCGTTTGGGTTCCGATGCTCGGCGGTAAGGCCGTCAACGTGCCAGAAGCGATGGCGCTCGCGCCCGATCCGCGCGTCTCACACTACTGGGATCAGAGCAACGATCTCGGGCTCGCGTACGAGCGCGTCCTCCCCACACCAGGCGGTCCGGCGTGGGACGTGTACATGCTCTACGCCCCAGGCGTCGTGTGGAACGGTGCGGCGCCGCCCAAACCTTCATTCTGGATGCACCAGCTCGCAATCACCAACGCACCTCGGCTCGATGCCGCTGTATTTGCGGATCGCGCTCGCGCCATGCTGGCGAACGACCACAACGATGCGCATTGAACTCCTAACGTTCGACGGCTGCCCCAACATGCGTCCGACGCTCGATCTCGTGCAGGAGGCCCTACGCCTCGAAGCCGTCGATGCGCCCATTCATGTTATCGGGGTCGACAGCCCTGAGGCGGCGCGGCATTTACGCTTTCTCGGTTCACCGTCAGTACGTATCGACGGGGACGACGTAGAGCCGAAGGCCATGCAGCGAACGTCGTATGGTATCATGTGCCGGACGTACGATTCGAGTAGTAGCGACGCAGGAGTTCCGCCGATCGAGATGATCCGCGCGGCGATTCGGCGAGCTCTTTAAGAACCATGAGCGCCGACAACGCGATCAACGAGGATCTTTTTGGCCCTGACCGCGCTCACGGCATGCTATGGTGCCGGCGTTGCGCGTCTCGGCGTATCCGGCTGAAGTATTATCTCTTTAACCGCGCTTGCCGGCGGCCTACTGCTCTGCTGCGATCCGGAGTTTTTCTTGGGGAAGTATCCACCGACGCACCAATGAGTGCCTCGATGAGCGGGCAGTCCGCGGCAGGCTGACGCCCTTTGCAATCCGAGATTGTCGCCTCCAACGCGGTTTCAAGCCGGAGGAGTTCGCTTATCTTTATGCGCACAGCTTCGAGTCGCTCTCGCGCGAGCCGTTCGACTTTCTCGCAATCTCTCGACGAGAGACGAAGGAGGACACGGATTTCCTCGAGCGTGAAGCCCAGTTTTTGCGCTTGCCGGATGAAGCGCAGGTGCAGCACATCCTCATCGCTATAGGCGCGGAAGCCGTGTCTAGGTCGCTTTGGAGTGCCCAGCAATCCAATTCGCTGATAGTAGCGAACTGTTTCCACTTTTACTGCAGCGCTTTTCGCTAACTGCGAAATTGTCATGGTGATCGCCGGCTCGATTTTAATTTAGCGACCCGGTGGCCGAGATGCGAATCTGCGATTGTGGATCGGTGAACAACGCATTGTTCGTCTGAATTAGCCACGCGACGAATGTGCCCCGCGATATCGGTTCGTCGGGGCGGAACGTGCCGCTCGTCTCTGCGAGCACGCCGAGCATGCCCAAATCTTGAATCGCCGACTCTTCGTCAGGCGCCACTGACTGGAGGTCGGTGAACGAAACGGACGGGTAGGCTGACGTCGGTGCGGCCGTCGCGGTAGGCGTGGCGCTTGCGGGAGTCGGCGCGACGGAAGCGGCAGGTTGGGCCGCGCTGGGTGACGGCGACGCTGCATTCTTTCCTGCACCGGTGCACGCAGCGAGCGAACAGAGAAGCAATATGCCGAAGCCGAAGAGTTTTCGCGTGGCGCTATCCCGCGTGAAGAAACGGCATATTCGACGCTTTGGGCAATCGAGCATCGCTCTCCTACGGCGCTGTGGCGAGCGGTCCGGGTCCGGGCCGGCTCGCTTCAAGCTGAATGTAGGAGGGCGGCTAGGGCCCGGGAGGCTTGCGCAAAGCCTGCGGAATCGGCGAGCGCGATTGCGTGCTGGATGCGCGTCGCAAGGAGAACGTGCATGCGCGTGTCTAGCCACGCTCCGTGCAAAGCGAGATCGGTAGATTGTACCGGCATGAAATCGAGCTTCTCTCGCAGCAACGTGAGCGCGATGTTTTCGGTTGCGCCGCGGTAGAGATCGCGCTGCGCATCCATCCAATCGTCGATGTGCGCGCAGATCTCGCCGAATCTGGCCGTGGCTTCTATTGCAATCAACGCGCGAGCGGACGGCAGGCGTTGCGCGACGGCGGTCTCGGCGATCATGGCGAAGAATGCGCCGATGCGGTCTCCGCGGCGCTCTGCGACATGCGCGTTTGCGGCCGGCTTCGGATCGAGGCAAGTCTCGATTGCGCGATGGAGGCGGGCGAGCGTGTCGGCGCCGCATCCAGTGGAGGCGGCCTGCCCGATGAGGATGTAGAGGTAGGCCAAGTACTCGGGTCCCAGCGGCTCGTCGCCGTCAGCTAAGTCGTCGACAATCGAGGTCGAAAGGCTGAGGCAGAGCGGGGCGCGGCAACGCTCGACGATCGCCTCGGGTTCCTCCTGGAGGATTCTTTCGAGAAACCAAACCGCGGGGTACCCCATGCACTTTCCGCCGACGTATTCTGCGACGGCGCCCAGCCGCGCGCGCAGCGTTTCCGGCGTGGTTGCGAGCAGACCCACACAATACGCGCGGACGGCTGCGCGACTGGAAGCCGCGTTGAGAAAGCCCTCCAGCACGTCGGAAACATAACGCTCAGCGGCGAATGAAGGGCCGAGTGCTAGCATCACGAGAACTTCGGTATGGCGCAGGTCTCGACCCCTGCGATGCGGCGCTTGCTCGCAGCAGAACCTGGTGTCGGCAATTCTTGCGGCATCACGCGAGAAGCTTCTACTTCGCAACGCGCTTTCTGCCGCGGCGTAAGCGCGAAGCCGTCGAGGCAGCGTACGCGGTCTTTCGCGTTGCTGACGAATTTGCCGACGCCCCCGGTTTAAGCGAGAGCGTGCGCGAGGCGGGCCTGGCGGCGATTGCGTCGGCCGTTCAAGAGATCCGCGATCCGGATGTCAGGTGTAGCGAGCCGTGGTT
>JAKAPO010000283.1 GCA_021807065.1 bacterium | reverse complement strand
AACAGTCTTTGACGTGGAGTTTGCCGCCATGCGCGAGGTCTTAGCCTCGCTCTACACCGAGACCCCAACCGCAACGCTGCTGTGCCAGCGCGACGGGCGAATACTGCGGGCGAACGGCGCCGCGGAGGCTCTCTTCGGCTGTGCTCCGGGGGAGCTGACCGGTCGCGCGTGCGCTACGCTCGTCGACGAGGGCGAGCGTCTACGCGAAGCGGTTGCGCGAGCGGCGAGCGGCGATCGAAGCCGATTCGAAGTCGAGGCTCTGCGTCGCGAAGACGCGCCGCTGCCCCTCGATTGCGAGGTTTTTCCGGCGCGGATCGCAGATTCGAACGCGGGCGCTTTCGTCCAAATCCGCCGCGAGGACGCGGGGACGTGCGACGCGCTCACCGGGTTGCCGAACCGAACGCTTCTCGTCGATCGCGTGGAGCAGACGCTCATGGCCGCGCGGCGGTATAGCCACCGGTTTGCCTTGATGCACGCGGACGTCGACGGTTTCAAGGAGATCAATGCACGGCTCGGGATGCTTGGAAGCGACGAGATCCTTCGCATCGTCGCGCAGCGCATTCGCGATGCCCTTCGACGCAGCGACACCCTGGCGCGCATCGGTACCGACAGGTTCGTCGTCTTGCAGCCGATGATCGAGAGCGCCGACGATGCGGCGGATCTGGCGCACAAGATCGTGTTCGCAATGCAAGCGCCGGTGCGCGTCCTCGAACGAGCGCTCGACGTACGGCTCTCGATCGGCATCGCTATCTTTCCGAACGACGGCGAAGCACGCGACGAGCTTGCCGCGGCCGCCGACGATGCGCTGCGCGAAGCGAAACGCTTCTATCGCGGCCTCTTCCGGTTGGCTACCCGTTCTGATTTGGAAGAAGCGAGGTGACAATGGAAATTATCGTAAGCGCTCCGACGATGACGACGGTGGCCCACGCGATCACGTTGAAGAACAGATTGTTCGTGTACCTGCCCATGAGCCGTACGTCGTTTACGAGAAGCAGACAGAGCACGAGGACGACGGGCAGGAGGGCTCCGTTGACGACCTGTGAGTAGAAGATGATGCCGAGTAACGGCGCGCCCGGAATCAGCACCACGCCCGCGCCGATCGCGATGAAGGCGAGGTAGAGGCCGTAGAAGATCGGAGCCTGCTTGAACTTCAGTTCGACCCCACGCTCGAAACCTAACGCCTCGCACACGTAATACGCGGTCGAGAGCGGAAGGATCGACGCGGTGAAGACCGCCGCGTTGAGGAGGCCGAGGGCAAAGAGCAGCGAGGCGAATTTACCCGCAAGCGGTGCGAGCGCGGTGGCGACGTCGCTCGGCAGCGAGACGGAGATTTGATGGTGCGGGTGCGCCGCGTTGAAGACGAAGATCGTCGCCGCGCTCGATACGATGATGAAGAACGCAACGATGTCGCACGTGATCGATCCGATCGCGACGTCCCACTGCGTGAACTTGTAGTCGTCCTGAGAAACGCCTTTTTCGACCGCGGCCGCTTGAATGTAAAATTGTTGCCACGGCGCGATCGTCGTGCCGATGACGCCGACGATCATCAGGAAGTACGCTTTCGACGGCGTGAACTGCGGGATGAACGTTCCGCGAAGAACCTCGTGCCAGTTCGGGTGGACGATGATGCCGCTGACGATGTACGCAACGTATACCGCAGTGAAAGCAAAAAATATCCGCTCTACGATCTTGCGATTTCTGTTCTCCACGGTGACGAAAACGAAGATCGCTACAAGCGGAACGAGCAGAAACGGCGTAATGACGTGAAGGTATCCGTGAAAAATGCTTGCGGCCGACGAGACGCCGGAAAATTCGGCCGCTACGTTGCCGAGATCGCCGAGCACGAAGAGTACGAGCACCCAGAACGTGATCTTTACGCCGAAATTTTCGCGAATCAAATCGGCAAGCCCCTTGCCGGTAATCACTCCCATGCGCGCGCACATCTCTTGTGCGACGTAGAGGATGAGCGTTACCGGGATGAGCAGCCAAAGCAGCGAGTAGCCGAACTGCACGCCGGCCAGCGAGTAGGTGCCGATGCCTCCGACGTCGTTGTCGGCGTTCGCGGTGATGATGCCCGGGCCGACGATCGAGAGGAACAGCAGCGCTTGGCGCAACCGGAGGCGCGCGAGCATTTACGCGCTCTCGGCGGCCGCGTGGGGCTTATGGTGGCGCGTGAAGCGAGGGAACCGGCGAGCGACGTCGGGATCCATGATCGCGTCGATTGCGTCGTCGACCGTGACGACGCCGAGGAGCTTTCCCGACTCGTGGACGACCGGCACTGCGAGGAGATCGTACTTGGCGATGGTTGCGGCGACCTCGACCGCGGGGGTCTCGGGAGCGACGGTAACGACGTCCGTCTCCATGATGCGCTCGATGAACGCCGTCGGAAGCGCTAACAATAGGGTGCGCAGCGAAAGCACGCCCAGAAGCCGGTCGTGCCGGTCGACCACGTAGAGGTAGTAGATGAACTCCGAATCGGGACTCAGCTCGCGAATCTTCTTGATGGTCGCTTCGGTAGTCCGGTGGGGATAGATCCAGACGAAATCGGTGGTCATCAGGCCGCCGGCGGTGTCCTTCGGGTACTTTGCGAGCTCGCGCAGCTCGTGAGCCGTATACGAACTCAGCTCGCCCAGAAGTTTCGTACGGTCGTCTTCGGGGAGGTCGGCGATGAGATCGGCCGCATCGTCGGCATCCATCTCCTCGATGATGTCGGCGGCGCGCTCCGTGCCGATGTCTTCGATCAGCGACTTCTGGGTTTCGCGATCGAGATGCTCGAACGCGTCGGCCGCGGTTTCATCGTCGAGTTGCCGGACGAGCGTCGCCGCGTCGCGCTTGGAGAGATCGCCGATGACGTCTGCGAGCTCTGAGGGGTGCAGCCGAGAGAGTTTGCTTTGCTTGATCGCAAGGCGAACTTCGGAGGGGTTCTTTTCCGTAATGGGAGCGACCGAGTTCCACGGAATGAGCGCGCGGGGAGCGCCTTTGTACATCGACGGCGTGAGACGCCTGCCAACGCCGTGCAGTCCCAAGCGGCGAAGCAGCCCGCTGACACCGACGTCCGCTGCGATGACCCGCAACCGGCCGCCAGTGCGCGCGATCTCGATGTCGTTGATCCGCACTACCTTGCGGCCGTCGACGTCGACGATCTGCTTGTCGAGGAGGTCCGAAA
>JAKAPO010000026.1 GCA_021807065.1 bacterium | reverse complement strand
TCGATCCCACCGGCAAGTTTGTCTTTGTTGCCAATTTCGGGTCCAACAACATCTCGGCTTACACGATCAACACGGCGACAGGCGCGCTCACGCCGGTCGCAGGTTCACCTTTTGCCGCTGGGGCAGCTCCCTGGGGAGTGGCGCTCGATCCGAGTGGCAAGTTCGCCTACGTTGCCAATCACGGTTCCAACAACGTCTCGGCCTACACGATCAACGCGACGACCGGGGCGCTCACGCCGTTAGCGGGTTCACCCTTCGCTGCGGGGACCAATCCCGAGGAAGTGGCGGTCGATCCCGCCGGCATGTTTGCTTACGTCGTCAACAGCGGTTCCAACAGCGTTTCGGCATACGCGGTCAACGCGACGACCGGCGCGCTGACGCCGATAGCGGGTTCACCCTTCGCTGCGGGCACTGCGCCAATCTGGATAGCGCTGGCGAAATAGCCAGCCGCCGCAAAGCCAACAGCGGGCTGCCCGCGAATGCTCTATACGTCGGACGCCGGCGGCAGGTCTCACGTGCCTTTCTCCGTGAATCGAGGCTCGCGCCGCTAAATTCCTCGTCTCCGATGATCCACTCTTGCGGAACCGTGAACTCGTGAGTCGCTGCGAACTCAACCAAGGCGGCGGTCTGACTCGCGACCGTGTTGTCTTCCTTACTGCTTGCCCGAGGAAACCCTGGCGTAAATCGCGGCAGTCTTCATGCGTAACTCCCATCAGCCCCGACGGATCGCCTCTAGCGCGAACACGATCGGGAACGAAGATCTCATAAGTCTGCTGAAGCTTGGCAACGAGTAGACGATCGAAGACGTAGTCAAGGCAGAGATCAGGTGGCTTCCTTCCGCGCCGCTCAGCCATGCTTGCGTGCACGGTCGCAGCGAAATGCGCATGCACGCGCGCATAGGATCGTCTCCTTGGGCACGGCAATTTATGGGGGCTGATTTCTGCTAACGGATTTGCTAACGGGCGGCGGCAATTCCGACCGATGACAAGCGACAAGAACGGATAAAATCGTACGCCACCGACGTGAGCCCGTGATGGTGCCACGTTGGGCCCCCGGCCATCCCAAGCCTAAAGCCTTGATTTAGCGGCGTCACGCATCTTTGAGCGAGCTCGGCCCGCCTCGCTACGCACGACCCCAGCGACGATCAGCCGCCGATCTTTAGCTCGTCACAAATTCGTGCGATCACCGCAGGCGGGAGGTTCCGCGGCGCACCCCTTGGAAGCGCGAGCCATTTGCGCGTCGTTTGGATAGCGAGTGCCGCGTATGCGGTCATCTTCTTTCTGCTGGGCTTGGACCGTTACGCAACGTATCACTCCGGAGCGGATCTCGGCATCTTCACGCAAGCCATCGCGAACGCGGGGCACGGGATGCGCGACACCTACGAGCACGGAAGCCATTGGGCGTTTCACTTCTCGCCGATTCTCTATCTTTGCGCGCCGCTGCTCTGGGCTACGCAATCGGCGGTTGCGCTCATTGCTATCCAGGCAATTGCGACGGCGCTGGTTACGCCCGCGCTCCACCTGATCGCGCGCAAGCGTACCAGCGAACGCAATGCAGCGGCCATCGCGTGCATCGCGCTGCTCTATCCGCCGTTGCAAGGAGTCACGTTCACTGATTTTCACGAAGATGCGTTTGCGCCGGCGGCCGTCGTGTGGCTGCTATGGGCGATCGATGCCCGGCGTTTCGCAATAGCCGGAGCGCTGCTGGCGGTCGTCCTATCGATAAAGGAAGATCAGGCGCCGGCGATGGCGTTCTTGGGTCTCGCCGGGCTGGTATATTTTGGCGCTTCCGTCGCTCGGGATGACAAAACGGCGCGCCGCGGGCTTCTTTTCAGTGGTGTTGGGGTGCTGGCGTCGGTCGTCGTTTTCGTCGCCTATTTCTCGCTCGTCAGGCCGATGGCGGGAGCGCATGGTTCGTGGATACCGGAACATTTCTACGCCTGGGGCGCGCACGCTCCGGCGTTGCCGCTGTGGAAGCAGATTGCGGGAAGGCTGACGTATCTGCTCGAGGTCTTCGTTCCGCTGGCGTTCATTCCCCTGCGCTCGCGCGTGCTGCTGCTGAGCCTACCGGGATTCGTCGAAGTTCTGGCGTCGAGGGAACCGCTGACGTACACGATGGGGCAGCATTACGCGGCGGTGTGGATTCCGTACGTTCTGGTCGCCTTTGCGATCGGCGGGTCTGCGCTGTTGAACGGAGGCATACGGCGCGGCGTAGTCTTGGTGCGCGCGAGCGCGATACTCTGCATCGTTGTTTCGATTTTCTTCAGCCCGCTACACCTGGGGCACTTCTTAGGAAGGCCAACCGCAAGCGATGCGGAGATCAACGCCTTGATCGGGAAGCTACCGCGTTCGGCGAGCATAGGAACCTACGACGAGATCTACGCCCACCTCGGGTTCTTTCCGAATGCCGCCGTTGGAGTCGCGGGAGACCCGGAATACGTGATCTATGGCACGCAGTACCGTTCGGTCTACTGGAACGGCACGGTTCTTCCGAAGATCGACCAAGCGGTGACTGCCGGAATCTATCACCCCGTTTCCGAGAAGAGCGGCGTCGTGCTGTTACGCCGTTAACATTCGGTAAAGACGTTGGCGGCGACTTGACGGTGCTGCCGAACTCTAAAATATGAACCCGGGTCCTAATCTCGCCGTACCGGCGCCATTCCAGGTCGCGGCGGTGGTCACCCCGGACGAGTCGCGGCGTGTTGTGGCGATCGTCTCGCAGGAACGCACCGTTATCGGCGCGCTGAAGTTCGAGCGGAACGGTTTTGCTAGCGCGTACTTCGTCGCCAAAATCTTCAACGGTTCCCACGAGACGCTTGCGTGTTCGATCCTGGGGAGAACGCAGGGCAAGGCGGTCGACCTCGCTCCCGGACGTTTTTGGATGAATCCGCAATCGGTCGCGCAAGTCCCCATCTGCGTGCCGTTGCACTTCCCGCACCCGCTGCGCTCGATCTCGTTGCACATGCAGGCGCCGAGCGTGCGCGCTTCGGCGGAGGCCGACGTTCCGGCGCCGCCGCTCGTACGTCTAGCGCGCGGTATCGCCGCAACCGCCGCGCTTATCGGTGCCTGTGCTGCGTCGTGGCATGCCATGCGTCCGCAAATCACAGCCTACGCTTTGCCGGCACGTGTCGGTGCGGGCGACGTGGCGACCGCATCCTATTCCACCTCCGGCTACGGTAGCACGCGATACGAAGTGACTTCGGGGAAGTCGAGCATCGCAAGCGGTTTCCTCGACGATCGTTCCGGATCGTTTTCTTTCGTCACACCCAAGCGCTCTGCAATATACGACGTCGCTCTCTCGGTAACGGGGCCGTTTGGAACGGCGCGCCGAGAGTTGTTCGTCTCCGCGATACCCGCGACTACCGCACAGGTAGCGGCGATTCAAGCGTTGCAACCCGAACCAAGCGTCGTGCATAGCGGAGAGCAAATCCAGGTCCGCTATATCGCAGCCGCGCGACGAGGAACGGTTACGCTCTACGATGCGAGCGGCATCCCGTTGGGACACGCACCGTACAACGCCTCGGGAGTGTCGACGCTCCTGGCGCCTACGGTCGAAACGCCGACGCAATACCGCGTTGCGCTGGACGTCTCGAAAGGTGCTTCATCGGCCCAGGCATCGGCCGGCCTTTTGGTCCTGCCGAAACCCGGATCGAAGCCCATCGCAAACCCGACGCCGATCCCGGGCGTACTCAGCGCGGCACAAGTCTTTCGCGTGCCGTCTCTCGTCAACTCGGGCGCACGCTTCAAGGTGCGACTGCTGGCGCATCCGCCGAACCTCCACGTGGGCATTCAAGACCAGCAGGGCGCGGTCATCGAGGACGCTGTCGTTCCGGTGAAAGCGATGTCGGTGCGCTTTGCAGCGCCGCGCGTCGATCGGGATACGCCGTTCGTGGTCGTTGCGACCTTCTCGCGAGGGAACGCCGCACAGACCCTGCTGCAACCGCTCGTCGTTCACGCCCCATAGGCTCTGGAAGGCCGGCAGGTCTCCTTCGGGTCCGAGCACAATAGAGGCTCACCGGCCGGCGGCCGGCTTTTTCATGAGAATCGTTGTCACCGTTAAACTCGTTCCGGATTTGAACGCCGAGAAGCGGATCGATCCGGCAACGAAGCGGCTCGTTCGCACCGGCATGGAGACGGTGCTCAATCCCTATGACGAATATGCGCTCGAAGCCGCGTTACAATTAAAGGAAAAACTCGGCGACGATACGACCGTGACGCTGCTCTCAATGGTGCCCGAGTCGTCGAAGGAGACGCTGCGAAAAGCGCTGGCGATGGGCGCGGACGATGCGCACGTGCTCTCCGATGAAAAGCTTAGCGGCAGCGACGTCTTCGTCACTGCGGCCGCACTCGCCGGCGTCGCGAGAAAGATCGGCTTCGACCTCGTCGTGTGCGGCGGCCTAGCGGATGACGGCTCGACGGGCGGCGTTCCCGGTGCACTCGCGGAGCATCTCGGCGTTCCGGGTCTCACCAACGCGCGACATCTCGAGATTTCCGACGGCACGATCACCGCGCAACGCGAGACCGATAGCGGCTATCAAACCGTCACCTGCGCGTTGCCTGCGCTGATCAGCGTCACGATGGCCGTCGGCGAACCGCGCTATGCCTCGCTCAAAGGCATCATGGGCGCGAAGAGAAAGAACATCGCGCTTCTCTCGGCAGCGGATGCCGGCGTTACGGAAACAACGTCGAGGACGGAACTGCTCTCTTTCGGGCCGCCGCCCGCGCGCACCAAGGCGAGGATCGTCGAGGCGGCAGACGGCGCTGCCGGAGCGCAGACGATCTTCGATTTTCTGCGGGAGAGAAAACTCGTCTGATGCGCCACGTCATCGCTTTCGCCGAGCATCGGAAGGGCCAAACGCGGAAAGTTACCTACGAGCTTGCAACACAGGCTCACGAGCTCGCGCAGAAACTCGGCGGTACCGCGCATGCGATCGTACTCGGAGAAGGCGCCGGTGCTTTAGCCGAGAGTCTCACCAAGTATCCGCTGGACGTCGTTCACGTCGCCGAAGACCCCGACGTCGACGCCTATCTCCTCGATCCGACAATCGACTATCTCGAAGGTGCTGCGCGCGCAATCGGATCCTCCATCGTGCTCGTGCCCAATACGATGTACGGCCGTGACGTCGCGAGCCGGCTTGCAGCGCGCTTGGGCGCCGGATTGAATGCCGACGTCACCGGTTTTGCAATCGACGGCGAACGTGTTGCCTGCATCGCACCGAAGCTGGGCGGCGTGACGATAACGACGTGTGCCTTCGAGGATTGCGAGTACGGCGTCGCGACGGTGCGTCCGAACGCGTTCGCTGCGCAACCCGGCGGCGCCGGCGCTCGCCTCGAAACGCTCGCGAAACCGGACGCCAAGCCGTACCGCATGCGGATCGTTAACGAGGTTGAAGAGGCCTCCAGCGAGCTCGGACTCGAGGAGGCCCCCGTCGTGGTCAGCGGCGGCCGCGGTCTGGGTGGCGCGGAGCCGTTCACGACCCTCCTGAAACCCTTGGCCGACGCTCTGGGCGGCGCGATAGGCGCCTCGCGTGCCGCAGCGGACGCCGGCTGGGTGCCCTACAGCCTCCAGATCGGCCAGACCGGCAAGACGGTCAGCCCCAAGCTCTACATCGCGGTCGGCATTTCGGGCGCCATACAGCACAAGGTCGGCATGCGCTCGGCGGGGACAATCGTTGCCATCAACAAAGATGGCACGGCACCGATTTCAGAGTTTTCGGATTTGCTCGTCGTCGGCGACGCCTTCCAAATAGTGCCTGCACTCACGAAACTCATCAACGATTCGAAAGCGTAGATCGCATTCGTGAAAAAACTTGGATTACTCGTTAGCATAATCGTGCTCGTCGTCGCCGCTTTCTTCGCGGGGACGACGCCGAATGCCGTAGCCCGGCGTGCGCGCGGCACGCCGACGCCCTCGCCGACGCCCGTGCCACTGCCGACGGCGACACCCGAGCCGCCGAACGTCGCAATCCCGCGGCTCCAAGCGAGGATTCGCGCGAACCCCAACGATCAAGATGCGATGACCGAGCTTGCCGGCGAGTATCTCGCGATCAATCGTCCCGATCTGACGCTCGCGCTGACGCACAAGCTCTTACAAGATGGCGACAAGACCGCTCAGGTCTATTTCATCGATTCGTATGCGCAGCAGGCCGAGGGACAGATCGCAATTGCCATCGCCGATCTCGAGCAAGCGTCGACTCTCGACCCGACGAACGTCGAAGTGCTCGGCAATCTGGCCAGTCTCTATCTTGCGGTCAATCAGCCGAGCGACGCCGAACGCGTCGCCAACCGAGCGGTGACGTTCAACAAGACGAACCCCGAAGCATACATCACACTCGGAACGGTTTACGCTGCCGAGTCGCATTACGATGACGCACGCATCCAGTTCGAGAAAGCGTTCGCCCTCGATAAGACGTCGGCGAGGCCACTCTACTCCATCGCGCAAACCTATCTCGCGCAGAACAATATTCCGATGGCGTTGAGCAGCATCAATCGCGCGCTGGCCGTCGATCCGACCAGTGTCGAAGCGCTGACGTTCAAAGCCGATTTGTACGCGCGCCAGCACAACGACGTGCTCGCAGCCGAATCCTACGACGACGCCGCGGTCGCCGCGGCGACCGACGAACAGAAGGTCGCCATCGAAGTTCAAAAGGCACAGTTCTTTTCGAGCGAACACAAAGACGCACAGGCGCTGACCGTCTACCAGAAGTTGCTCGCCCAGTATCCGAGTGTTGCGCTCACATACGTTGCGTACGGCGCCTATCTGGCTTCAGAGCGGCACCAGATGGATCAGGCAGTAGCGCAGTGGCGCAAGGCTCTTTCGATCGACCCCGACAACACCGACGCCTTACGTGACTTGGGCCAGTACGAGCTGCAACAGCATCACCCGAAGGATGCCGTCGTCTATCTGAAACATCTGATAAACGTCGGCCCCAGCGCGGAGAGCTACGCACTGCTCGCCGAAGCGTATAACGCGCTGCATCAATACGCTCTGCAGCGCGAGGCGTGCAAGAACAGCTTCGAGATCCGCAGGTCGCCGGAAACGTTGGGCTGCATCGGCGGCGCCGACTTCGAGATGCACAATTACCGTGAGGCCGGGCAGGTTTTCGAGGCACTCGACACTTACGCAAAAGGCTTCCTCGACCGCAACCCCACCCTGCTCTACGTCGCAGCCCAGACGTACGCGCGCTTGCACCAGCGAAGCAAGGCCATCGACGCCTACGAACGATTGCTCGCGGTCACGCCGCGCGGCAGCGTCGTTTACAGGAAGTTGCAAAAAGCGATCGCAGACCTCAACCGAGGCCGCTAATTCTCTTCGTTACCGATCCGCTCTTCGGAGAGCACTTGCGCGGTGTCGCTCATCCCGAGCGCCCGGAGCGAGTGGACGCGACCGCTGAGCGGCTTCGCGCACGCGGCATCTTACGCGACCCGCTTCCCGCACGCGACGCAACGAACGAGGAACTCCTGCGCGTGCATACACCGCAGTATCTAGAGATGGTGAAACGCGAGTGCGGGAATCTCGTGAATCCTCGGTATCTTTCCACGGGCGATACCGTCGTCGGCCGCGGTACGCTGCCGGCTGCCTATCGCGCTGCCGGTGCAGCCATCGTCGCGA
The DNA here is from genome assembly GCA_021807065.1 of bacterium. Lineage (GTDB taxonomy): Bacteria > Vulcanimicrobiota > Vulcanimicrobiia > Vulcanimicrobiales > Vulcanimicrobiaceae > Tyrphobacter. Next base: position 7,376 of record JAKAPO010000026.1, on the reverse strand, counting down.
CCGAGGCCGCAGTGGCGAGAAATGCGGCCGTCTTCGCGCTCGTGCGGCCGCCGGGTCATCACGCCGAGCCCGGTCGAGGGATGGGGTTTTGTATCTTCAACAACGTTGCCGTCGCCGCCCAAGCCTATCTTGCAACCGGTGGCTCGCGCGTTCTCGTCGCCGATTTCGACTACCACCATGGCAATGGCACGCAAGCGATCGCGGGCGACGGTATCTCGTATCTCTCCACGCATGCCTCGCCGGCATATCCCGGCACGGGAGCGGCCGAGGAGAGGATCGAGATCGGTGAAGACATCGTCGTAAACGTCCCGTTGCCCGCATCCGGCGTCTCTACGGAGAGATTCGTTGCCGTTTGGGATAGTAGCTTACCGGAGATCGCGCGGCGCGTGCGACCCGACGTGCTGCTCGTTAGCGCTGGTTTTGATTACGCTGCCGGCGATCCGGTCGGCGATCTAGGCGTCGCCGTCGAGGCGGCGAGCGCCCTGGGGCGATGCATCGCTACGGTGGCGGCGGAATATTGCGACGGCCGCGTTGCCTACGTTTTGGAGGGCGGTTACGATCTCGACGCCCTAACCGAGTCGATCGCGCTCATCGCCGCGGGCGCCTAAATCGAGGCGGCGATCTTCTCCAATTCCGTGCGGCCAAGATCGCCGACGAGCGCGTAGTGCAGGCGGTCGTCGGACCACGCGAGCATCGTGGTTGCGCCCTCGTCGACGGCGTCCATTTCTCGCCCGCCAACGCTCAGCTTCACGGCGTGGTAACCCGTGGTATTCACTGCGGCGCCGCGCGCGTTCTCGAAGAGCGAGACGGTGCGCAAACCGTCGGAGTAGAGCACGTGAAGGATGCGTACGCCCCGTTCGTCGCCGAGTTCCGCGCCGACGGCGACGAACCCCTCAGGCAGGTAGTGCGGAGCGCGCGACGCAAACCCCGCGCGGGCAACCACGGCAGCGGGATTATCGGAAGCTTCCTCTTCGCTCGGCCCTTTCACGATCGTGTAGCCGTGCGGAAGCGCGAATGCCGAGCGTGGAATCGCGTTGGTGAAACGAACCTTGTCGAAGTGCATCTGCAACACGACCGATCCGTTGGACGCGTAGACATCACGCCGTAGCATGAGGCTCGTTTTCTCGTCGATCCATATTCGTAGGGTGGTCACCCCGCTATAACGGTTCACCAGACGGATCACGTCGACTGGTCTTCCCGCGACGATTTCGTCGGGTTCCTTTACCGGCCGATAGTTTCTCGTCAGCAGCGCGAAATTGTGCGTCCAGCCGAAGTGTAGGCCGTAGACTTCGTGCGGCGTGACGACGATCTGCTTGCGCTTTGGGTCGATGGAGTAGACGGCGTTGCCACTGAAAATAGTCGAGTCGCCGTAGAGATTCTCAGGAGCGAGGTACCGGCGTTCGAAGAGATTCGGCGCAAGATGCTCGACGCGGAAAATCGACGCCTCGGAACCATGTGCGCCGAGTTCGAGCAACTGCACCTGACCGATGAATGAAACGTGGCGCGGTGCCTCGACCGCCGCGTGCAGCAGCGAGAATCCGGTTTCAGATGTTTCTCGGTCGGGCGCCGCCACGGCGACGGTCGCCAGCGAAAGCGCGAGGAGAAGAAGCCCTTGGAGCAGCCTCATTCGCTCGCAACTTGGCTGGCTGCAGCGCTCTGCGTATCATTGGCGACGTTCGCGCTCTGCGACGCCGTGGGATTGACCAGCGTCGACGGCACGGCCGGTGGTTGCGAGAAAGGCATGAGACGATCCGAAAGCCGGCGGTGATCGTTGAGATAGTAGGCAGCTGCAATCGTCGGCGCGTGCGCGAGACGCGGACGAATCGAAGTGAAACCGAGGATCATCGCAAGCACCAGGATCGCGGCAAACGGCAGTCCCACGGCCGGACGAAATAGGACGGCCAGATTCGACCACCATGCGGGCTGCGTGCGCCGCGCGACCCGGTCGCGCACCGCGAAAAGCACCCGAGGTGGAAGTTCGCGTTCTTCATCGCGCGCGAATGCTCGCAGGCGTTCCGTCAGCGAAGCTTGCTCTTGATAGGCGACGCGGCACGCGGCGCACTCGCCGACATGTGCGTGCACGCGGGCGTCCTCCTCGGGCGAAAGCTCCCGGTGGAGGTAGTCGATCAGCGATTCGGTTGAGATGTGTTCGTAGTTCATGATGCCGTTTTCTCGCTTACGAGTCTGCGGAGCTGATTGCGAGCGCGATGGAGCCGCGAACGCACGGTCCCGATCGAGCAGCCAACGATTTCCGCAATTTCTTGATAACTGTACTCCTCGATATCTGCAAGCACCAGCACCGCTCGCTGGTCCGGGGTGAGCGCTTCGAGCGCCTTGGCCACCGGCTCGCTCATCTGCGCTTCCACGTACTCTTCGATCGGGTGGACCGCCAAGGGGCGGTCGCCCCCGTACTCTTGGGGGGCGTTGTCTTCTGGTATCTCCTCCTGATAACGTCCCTTACGTCGCCGAAGTTCGTCCCGGTACAGATTCGTCACGATCCGGTAGATCCACGAGAGGAAAGAAGTCCCTGGGACGAAGCTGCGCCAGGCCCGGTAAACCCGGATGAAGGCCTCCTGGGTGAGATCGCTTGCATCGGCCTCGTTGCGAGTCAGGCGATAAGCGAAGTTATAGGTTGCCTTGCCGTGCTGCTCCATCGCCCGCTCGAGGAAGGCTGCCTGCTCGGCTGAGGGAGGCTCGAAGGGCGTTCTCTGAACTGGCACCGCGGCCAAGTTTTAGCAGCGTGCCGAAATTAGCCTTGGCGCGACGGTCCCCAAAACCATCGTCCGACGATCCACAACCCGCTCGCGACGAAGATGAGGATGATGAAGAACAGGGACAGCTCGAGCAGCACGACGCCAACCCATTGACTCCCGCCGCAGAAGGATGCGACGTCCGTGACCAGCGACAGTTTGAAGCGCTCGAACGGATTCGACACCATACCAGCGACGCTACGCGCTTGTGCGAGCACGCCGCCGGGATCCCATTGAGCCGTGTCGATGATGTACGCCACGCGTCCCGCCGGCGTGACGATGAATAGCTTGTCGCTGTGAAGGAAGTCGTCGGTGCTTACTTGCAGCGAGCTTATGCCGAAGGCGTTGAGCAGGCGCTGGATTGTAATGCCCTCGCCGGTCAGCATCTTCCATATGGTTGGATCTGCACCGTATGTACGAGCGTACTTTGTCAAGATGCGCGGTGAATCGTAGTTGGGATCGAGGCTGATCTCCGCCAGAGCGAACGTCGCCGGGTCGAGGTGCCTCTGCAGATATGTGAACTTGCTGCTGATGGTTGGGCAGATGCCGCCGTCGTCCGTCCGACAGCGCGTGAAGACGAAGCTCAAGATCAGGGTTTTGCCCAAGAACGCACGTTGCAGCGAGAGCAGCCTACCACTCTGGTCCACGAGTTGCGCGCTTGGCAAGCGGCTGCCGTAGTCGACAGGAACCACGCGTCCGATGCTCGGCAGGCCGGGAATGAACGGCCCGGCGGCAACCGCATCGCGCAGTGTCCACGGCGTCGTGCTCGTATCGATGAATGCGTCAACGCCGGTTCCGGATGCAAGGCGAACGCGCGGCAGCAGGCGGTAGACGCGTGTCTCCGATGGGAGCATCTGCGATACGACGTTATTGCGTACGATGACCGTGCCGTTCGGCTGCACCGCGAGCACGAGCCCGTGCATCGGAATAAGCGCAGCGGCGAGCAATGCTTGTAGCATTATGCTCCTAGCACGCGCAAGTCGTGGACAAACGCGCTTCGCGGATCGCTATCGAAGTGAACCACGCGCAGCATTCCGCGCGCATCTATGAGAAAGACCGGCGAGCTGTGCGCCACGTCGTATCCTCCGCGGGGGTTGCGCGCATGCGGTTGCGCCCAGATGCCGTATGCCCGGTAGATGCGTGCCAACGCGGCGCGCGTGCCGGTGAGGCCGAAGATCGCTGCTCCATGGAACCGACGTAGGTACGCCTTGAATCGCGATGGCGTGTCGCGCGACGGGTCGACGGTAACGAACGCGATCTCCGCGCGCGTCGTGTGCAGGAGCGATATCGCGCGCGCGAGCTTCGCCAGCGTGGTTGGACAGTCGTCGGGACAGTGCGTGTAGCCAAAATAGAGTGCGACGTCGGTGCCGCGCTGCGCGGAGAGGGTCCAATCGCTACCGTACTGATCGAGGAGCGTGAAGTTGGGCGCCACTCGTGCGGGAACCGACGTTCCGTCGAACGAGGGTCCCGAGCATGCAACGAGGAGGACGAGCAGGCACCCCCAGAGAGAACGCACAAGCATCATTTTGATGCCTCGGCTCATTTTCATTGTGCGCTTAGCGTTGGGCGTACTTCTGCTCGTGACGGGTGCGCTCAAAGTCGCACATCCGGAGTCGCTCGCCGAGGCCATTGCGGGATACCGGCTGCTTCCTCAGGCGTTCGTGCTGCCGACTGCGGTCGCGCTGCCGTACCTGGAATTGATTTTCGGCGCCTATCTGGTCGTAGGGCTGTTCACGCGCGTCGCCGCGTTCTTGGTGAGCGCGATGTTCCTCATCTATGCGGCCGCCATCGCATCGGCGGTCCTGCGTCACATCCCCGCGAACTGCGGATGCTTCGGGCCGAACGACGTATCGACCGCGGACTGGCCGCACGTCGCGCTCGACTTCGTGCTTGCTACCGCAGCCGCGTTCGTCGCAAGAAAGGCGCCTGGCCTGTTGTCTCTCGATCGCCTCCTGTCGTCCCGACGTTGAGGCACGCGTTGACGGTGGGTTCAAATTGTCAACCATGCTGCTGCGACCGAAAAGAAAATGGGAGGGACTGATTCCGTGCCGACGGGAATGGGGGCCCTATGAAAGAGCGTTCTGCGGTCGTCGTTCTTGCCGTGGTCTCGGTGCTCATCGTAGCGGCGGTCGTCGTCTTCGCGCTCGTTCGGGCGCAGCATCCCTCGGCGCAGCTGCAGAATGCTTCAATTGCCCCTACCGTCGGCACCGCCCAGATCGGTGGCACGGCGCCGGAGTTCAGCTCCCCAGGTACCGACGGAACGTTCGATCTCGACAAACAGAACCGTCCGGTCCTCCTGGAAGTATTCGCCACCTGGTGTCCGCATTGCCAGCGTGAGACGGCGGTGTTGAACCGCCTGTACGCGGCGTTCAAGACGCGCGTTGCGTTCATCGCGATTCCCGGAAGCACGACGGCTATGGATGGTGCCTCGCCGGAATCGGAGATGGATATCTTTGCGTTCATGCAGCGCTTCAGCGTTGCGTACCCGGTTGCGATCTACGACCCACGGCAAACGGTGGCGAGAGAGTACATTCAAGGCGGCTACCCGACGATTGCGATCATCGGCAAGAACAAGAAGATTCTGGAACTTTCGAGCGGCGAGGCCGCATACGAAACGCTTGCGAGCGAGTTGCAGGCGGCGATTGCTGCGCGCTAAACTGCAAATAGGCCGCGCAACGCGGCGATCGCTGTATGGAAGAGTGCCGGAAGCGCAAGATTTCCCGTGCGCCGCGCGAGCAGCGCCATCGCGAAGCCGAAGACGGCGTAGGCCGGAACGAGGAGTGCGAGGGCCGTAATCGCGTTACCGCCGGCGTGAGTGACATCGATGCCGAAGTGCCACAACGCAAAGACGATCGCCTGCGCAAATGTGGCCCATTGGCCGGGCATGAAGGAGCGTAGCCGCCCTAAGAGCGCGCCGCGGAAGAGGAACTCTTCACTAAAACCCTTCGCGAGAAACGCCGTGACGAGGTTTCGCCCTACTGAGGCCGCCGGGATATCCGCGTACAGAAGCACGTACGCAAGTGCGAAGACGGGCATGACGAGCCAAATCACGGCGGCGCGGCCGCTCCCTCGCGAAAAGCCGCCGAGTCCCATCTTCGTAAACGGCACGCGCAGCGCTGCGAGTACGACGAGCGGCAGAAGTGTATATTCGATGAACGTCCGCAGCGCACTCGCCAAGCCTGGCCGTGCGATTCGAGTGAGCAATGCGTTCGCGTCCCGATCGAAGGTGGCCCACAGCGGCGGAAGAACGCGCAAAACATGAGCGTGCACGGACGCCATCCATGCGGTCAGAACGATCACGAGGAGAATTGCCGCTATCTGAAGCGGCAGTAGTTTCTTGACGATCGGTGCATCACGCGGCACGTGCGGGGGACGCGTGGCGAGGAACGTCAAGAAGCTACAGATCGTTAGGAACGCGGCTACTGCCGCATAGATCAGCGCCTCTCGCCGAAGCGGGCTAACGAGTAAGATGATCTCGGAAGCGGCCCACAGCTCTACGAGTACGAGCAGCGCTCGCATGCCGCGTTATCGTTTAGTCGCCGGGCGGCCACGCATAATTCGGCGGCGGGACGATCGGCCGGCCGACTTCGAGCGTAATCTCTTGATGCGAGAGCAGCGGGATTGTGCGTGGATCAGCGTTCCACCGCGCACCGTTGACGAACGAAGTGACCGTTCCCTGTTTACCGGCGACGTCGTCGGCGGTCAGTGGCTGACCCCAGATGTCGAAGAACATGCCAAGCGTGAAGAACCCGCCGCCGGGAGCGTCGAGCTGCGGCGACTCAATGTGGATGATCCCGGTCTTATCGTGCGTATGGAGCCAGTAGAGACAACCTCTTGGAGGCACCGGAGCGGCGCCGATCAGTGCGGGAAGTTGCAATTGCTTGCCCCGGTAGAAGATAGAGAGATGGCTGTGAATGTGGAGGGCCAGCGCCATCTCTTCCTCTCCAGTCTCGCAGCGAATGCCATCGACGGGTAATCCATGATTCGTATTCGTGGTCAGCGGATTCGGAAATGCCGCTTTGCCTACCGCAGTGTTGCCGACGAGCTGAATCGGCGATGCAGTGGCGTTTGGTCCCGGTGTCGGCGTCGCGTTCGCGCGAGCAACTGCGGCCTGCTGCGCGTGCTGCTGGTACAGGTTGATACCTCCGACGACCGCGATGATGGTGACGACGATCGCGCCGAATCCGATATACACCCGGAGCATCGGATCGCGTCTCTTCGGAGGCTGTGACCCCCCGCGGGCTGCTTGGCGTCGTTGTGCGCGAGACAAGTAAATCTACCTCGATTTTAAAGTCTTGATACGCTTCCCTCGACGTCGCGAACGCTTCGCGCTCGCCCGCTCGGGATGGCGGTGAAGTGGGTTCCTCTATGCTTGCGCCAGCGCCTCCAGCGGAGCGGCGTTCGGCTCAAGGCAGCGCCCGGGTTTGAGATACCGCGTCACGTAGTCGTTTACGGCTTCGGCCAATGGCGTGAAAGGGCGGCTGTAACCGCTCGCGCGCAGGCGGCCGATCTGGGCGCAGGTCGAGTATTGATACTTCTTGCGCAAGTACTCGGGCATCTCGATGAACTCGATGCGTTCGGGCAGCCTCATTGCGGCAAAGATCGGCCGCACCAGGTCGAGCCATG
>JAKAPO010000282.1 GCA_021807065.1 bacterium | reverse complement strand
GTCGGCCTTGACGCAGGCGTGCGGCTCCGCGGAGCACCAAGCCATCCGAGACGGCGCCGAGGGTTTCCCGCAACTGCTAAAGGTGTGGCATGAATCGCACAACGTTTCTATCGCGGATGCTTGCGTTTTTCGGACTTGATGCGTGTCAACGTCCCTCGCAGCGATCGCCTGCAACGGAATCATGGGTGGCATGATGTCTTCGATGATGTCGTCTCGAAGCGGCAAGAGCGAGCTGGGACAGTTGATTGGGTCGGCGGACCAGGCCGACAACGATTTTTGGATCGTATCCGGCGCGGCGGATTGCGTCGGCGAGCGCATTTGCGGACGTGCGGTGCGTGCCCGCCGTGCAGCCGACGAGCGCAACGGTTACGATCGCCGTCAGAGCAAGGAATAGAGCTCTCAGCGATCTCGCCCCGCTCGCGAAAGGATGGGGCAAGACGCCTCTCCGTCCTCGTCCAGCGCCTCTAACCGCGCGAGAAATTTTTCGAACTCGTCGAGTGAGGCGATGCGCTCGCGCACTTCCCGGCGTTTTGCCGAAATGACGGCACGAACGCTCGCGCACGGGCGTTGATGATCGCGAATCAGTGCGATGATTTCATCCATCTCCGAGAGCTTCACGCCTAAGCGCTGGGCGTTGCGGATCATCTGGATCACCTCGACTGCCGCGTCGTCGAAGTCCCGATAGCCCGAGCGCGTGCGCGCAGCCTCGACCAGGCCGAGGCGCTCATAATAGCGTACGGCCTTCGGCGTGACGCCGGTGCGGGATGCCAGTTCACCGATGCGCATGTTATGCCGGCAAGACCTCGAAACCGGCGGCTTCGATCTGTTTGCGAATCGCCTCCGGCCGAGCTCTTTGCGGATCGTACGTCACCGTCGTCGCACCGGTATCCGCCTGCGCATCCACGCGGTGCACGCCCGCCAACGTTCGTACGCTGGCGGAGAGCGCGCGGCTGCACCCCTCGCAGTGCATGCCTGTGACCTTCAGGTTGAGAATTTCCATGCCACTAGCATAAGCCTTGACCTTAGGGGAAAGGTCAACCCCCGGCGATAGTCGAGCGGACGGCCGGCGGCACGCTTTGGGGGCGGCGGCCCACGCTGCGCAAGGCGTCGAAGAGCAATGCCGGCCGAGCGGAGAGCGAGTTGGCGAACAGCGAGGTGACGCTCAGCACCATCGCGGCCATTGCCCAGACGGGATAGACCAGCCCCGTCGTTGCCGCCGGAATGCCGAGTCCGTTGAAGAGAAACGCGAGGGTCACGTTCTGCTGCACCTTACGATAGCTGCGCGCACTGATCTCCCGCGCGACCATGAGCGCATGCAGATCGTTGCGCACCATGATGATGTCGGATGACTCGATCGCGATGTCGGTTCCGGCACCCATCGCGATGCCGACGTCCGCCTGCATCAGCGCCGGCGCGTCGTTGATGCCGTCGCCGACCATCGCGACCTTCGCCTCGCGCTGCAGCGAGCGGACGATTCCGGCTTTGCCTTCGGGCAGAATGCCGGCGCGCACATCGTCGATGCCCGCCTCCTGCGCAACGCGCCGCGCTGCGCGTTCGTTGTCGCCCGTAACGAGCACCGGGGTGATTCCGGCGCGCCGTATCGCGGCAACGGCCTGTGCCGCTTCCGGACGAAGTTCGTCGCCTAGCGCGATTGCACCCAGAACCACGCCGCGGCGGCTGAGGGCGATCACCGTACGTCCCTGCTCTTCGCGTGCATGAATTTGCCGCTCGAGCGGATCGAGATTGATGCCGCGTTCGATCAAAAACGACGGCTTCCCGACGAGAACTTCATCCTCTCCGATGCGCGCCGTGACGCCGTGGCCCGGAATGGCGTTGAACGCGGAAACGTTGGGCGGGACGGCCCCGCGGTCGAGCGCGGCTTGGACGATCGCCTGCGCGAGCGGATGCTCCGATGAACTTTCCGCTGCCGCCGCGAGCGCGAGCAGTTCTTCCGGAGATCCGAGCGCCTCAATCTCACGCACCGCTGGAGCACCGAGCGTGAGCGTGCCGGTCTTGTCCAGAACGAAATACTTGACCAACCGCAGCGTTTGAAATGCCTCGCCGGTCCGCATGATGATACCGCGATCCGCTGCTTCGCCTGCGCCGCGCACGATGGAAAGCGGGGCCGCGATTCCGACGGCGCAGGGATACCCCATGACCAGCACGCCCAGCGCCGCGAACACGGCGCGTTCCGTGTCGACATGTCCGGTTGCGAGGAAGGTTCCCAGTGCCCAGCCGAGCGCCGCGAGCGCGGCGATGATAAGCACGGTCGGCGTGTAGACGCGCAGCACGCGGTCGACCAGATGCAGAATGCCCGGTTTGAGCGCGCGCGCGTCCTCGACATGGCGAACCACCTGTTGCAGGAAGCTTTCCTCGCCGACTGCGCTCACTCGTATGAGCAGCGTACCGGAACCATTGATCGATCCGCCGATCACACTGTCGCCTTCGACTTTTTCGACCGGCATCGGTTCGCCGGTGACCAGCGCTTGGTTTACCGCGGAGTATCCGTCCACCACGCGCCCGTCCACCGGAACACGTTCGCCGGGTTTCACGCGTACGGTGTCGCCGGCGCGCACCTGCGCGATATCGACTTCTCGTTCTTTTCCATCGCGAACCAGCCACGCCGTATCCGGCTGGAGGTCCAACAATTTTTTCACCGCCTGCGAACTGCGTGTTTTGACCAGAAGCGAGAGCCATTCGGAGAACACGTGATAGTTCACCACGAGGACCGATACGGCGAAGAATGCCGCCGTCGGGAAGTGCGGCAAGCGTGCGGCTAGACCTATGCCGCCGCCGGTAATGCCTGCCAATGCGCCGACCTCGAGCATCACGTGCTGGTTGAGAATCCCGCGACGCAGCGATTGCCACGCCATCCTCAGTATGTGCGGTGCAACGGCTAGCACTTGCGCGAGCGCAAGCGCGCCGACGACGTAGGGGATGAACGGCGTGCCGACAGCGTGCGCACGCAGCGCAAAGAGCGTTGCTGGTACTGCGGCGAGTGCGACCGTCACACCGGCCGCACTCGCCAGTCCCTTCGGGCGAAGTACGTAGAACACGATCGCAAGAAAACTTGCAATGACGATCGCCGGTACGAGGAGCGCTGCGGGGCTCGCAATATTCGCGATCAGCGCGATGGCCACCAAACTGAAGCCGCTTGCGAGCAGCAGACGTTCGCCCTCGCGCACCA
>JAKAPO010000281.1 GCA_021807065.1 bacterium | reverse complement strand
CGATCTTCCATCGGGAAGAAGTGCATGCCCTGGATCGGCGTCGCGCCGGCGGATGGAGCGGTTGATGGTCGGCAAGCTTTGCGCAACACCCGCTCGCGGGAGTACGGCATCAGGGCTCATCGAGTACCTTGTTGGGTACGCGATCAGCGAGAAAGGCGCGACGCGCGGCGAGATAGCGGATGCGCTGGACTCGGTCTATGAGGAATGCGAGAACCGGCCCGACCTGGGCGTGGGCACCGTCTGGCGGCCGGACGCAGGCGGCGGAACACGCCCCTCGTCGATCCTCGCACGCAACGTGGCCTCGTTCTCGACCGCGAGTTTGGAGATCGACGCCGGCGCGTCACGGAACCCGGGCGTCCGATCGAGTGCGATGCATTTCGTCTGGTCTTGGAACGCGCTCGAAAGCGCGAGGCTCACCGACGAAGATGCGCATGCGTACGTTGGTCAGGTCTTGACGAAGCTTGGTCTTAGCCATCACCGCTCCGTCGCAGTTGTTCACCGTGACACCGATAATCTGCACGTTCACTGCGCTGTAGGCTCCGTCGATCCAAGTACGGGACTTGCGTTCGATCGTACCGGTCTACACCGGCGTATGGCCTGGGCGGAACGCGAGGTGGAACTTGCCAATGGACTGCATCACGATCGCGGCTTGGCCGTCGTGCAAGATGCTGGTCTCCAAACCGCGCACGTGCGATGGGCCGACGTCCACGAGCTGGCCGCCTGGCGCGCCGAGCGTCGCGAAGAACGCCTCGTTCGACAAGAACGCCGCTCATTCGAGGGGTATCGGGAACGCGATGGTTCATTCGAGCGGTACGCCGACGCTACGCTGGCGCCGCGGTTGCGGACGGCAATCGAGCTTCAGCTGCAGCGCGAACAGGTGCCTGGGTGGGCGACCCTGCATAGCGTCGCGGCACGTTACGGATGCGAACTGATCGTCGACGAGGCCAGGGCGGTTGGGGTTCGTGACGTGGGAATCGGGGAGCTGCGCGCCGCGCATGATCGCGAGATGCGCGCCGCGCGCGCGGCCTTGCTCGAAAGTGGCGTCGACCCGGCCGAGGTAGACGAAGAACTTGGAGCGCTTCGTGCTCGCCACGGCGCGTCTGAGGCGGCGGAGCGCGAGCGCAAGCGTGTCTCCGGCGCCGTAGCGCAGATACCAGAAGCACTGCGAGAGCGGCTTAGCCTCATGCCTGCGTTCCAAGATGCGGAACAGTCGGAGCAGGCCATCGTCGCTGAGGTCGAAGCGAACCCAGCGCTCGTTCTCGGCGCAGTGACGGCTCAGAGCAGTACGTTCACACGCGCCGATGTTGACCAATGGTTGTATGCGCGCATCTCCGACCCGACGGAGATCGAACGTCTGGGCGATCTCGTCACGCGATCGGATGACGTGCGGGTGCTTTCTGCGGATTCTGCGCAGCCGCTGATGACGACGCAAGAGATTCTTGGAATCGAGGATTGCCTCCGAGACGATGCGAGCATAATGGCCTCGAGGCCATCGGGTATTGCCCGCTTCGAGATCGACGAAGCGATAAGGGAGTACGAGCGACAGGAAACAGCTCGGCGCAACGCGCCGTTCAGAGTCTCGAGCGGGCAGCTATCGGCACTCTCGTTGTTGTCGCAAGGATCACTTGTCGCGATCGAGGGTCTGCCCGGCGTAGGGAAGACCACGATTCAAGGTGCGGTTCGGGTCTTAGGCCGGCGGACGGAACGTGAGGTCGTGGGTCTCACGCTCTCGCAGGCTGCTGCGGAACGGCTTGAATCTGAGGCCGGCTTTCGCTGCGTGAACACGGCGAGAGCGCGAATCCTCGAAGAAGGGCACAACCCCGTTATTCCGTTCAACGGGATTGTCGTCGTTGATGAGGCGGCGATGGTGGACTCACGCGCAAATGGCCGGATTCTGCAGCTTGCGAGGGAACGCGGCAGCGTTGTCGTTGAGATTGGCGACGTTCGCCAGCTCCAACCCATTGACTTCGGCGCGTCCTTTCGAATCGTTCGCCAAGCGGCGAGAGCAGCTGGAACCTATTGTGAATTACGAGACGTTCAGCGCCAGGAACGCGGCTGGCATCGCGACGCGGTCGTGCAGCTCGCGGACGCGATCGCCGAGCGCGACGAAACGCGGCGGCTTGAAAAGGTGTACTCAGCGCTCAGGACGCTTGAGAAGCATGGTGCGATAACGTGGGCGGAAAGTCGAGATGCAGCGATCGACCTGGCTGTCGAACGTTCGCGCGTGCTACGAGAGGCAGGGCACGATACACTTATACTTGCCTCCGATAAAGACAGCGTCCGTCATCTCTCGGAGGAAGACCGCCGGCGTTCCGGGCGAGAAGGCAAAGGCCGGCGATACGCAACGGACGGAGGTCTCCGTGAATTCGCCCCTGGCGATCGGCTGATGTTTTTGGAAAATAGCCTCGGACGCGACGGCCTGGGCGTTCGTAATGGCGATCGTGGAACCGTACTTCAGGCGAAACCGGGCGAGATTACCGTGGAGCTTGATGGGACCGCGAAGCAGGTCGCGTTTTCGCCGAAGACATATCGCGCGTTCGATTACGCCAATGCCTGCACGGTGCATAAGTCCCAGGGCGCGAGCGTAGATGCAGCGGTGTCCTTGATCGATCGCAGCGCATCCGCGGAACTGCTGTTTGTGGCGGCAAGCCGGTCCAGGCGAGAAGTAGAGATCATCGTGTCGCGATCAGCGTTTGATGACATCGACGATCTAGCTGCCCATGTGTCCGAACGAATCTCGCTCAAGACGACAACGCAGACGTTCGATGAGGTATTGGAGCGTACGGGAGGCAAGGAGACGATCCGCGTGCGCAACATCGAGGCGCAGCGCGCGGCTTTGCCGCTGCGGCGACTGTACGAGGCCGACGTCGTAGAGCCGTCGCGCGCGATACAGTTAGAACGCGTGCAGCAGGCACGCGAAGAGTATCGGGAGCGCCAGCGTGAGATTGCGGAATCGGGGCTGTCGATCGAGGAACGGCTGGAGGCTGGTCGACACGCGCTAAAGCAGATGCGACGCTCAGTCACTGCCGCGTACCGGGAGCTCCGCCCCCAGCCGTTTGGTGAATGGCTTCAGGTACGCGAGGAGCGCCGGGAGCAGCCGAGGCCAGCTGCCGAGCGGGAGCGGGAGCAGACGCAAGAGCGGGATCAGGGCCAGGAATGGCAGCGGCCGGAGCGGGGGCAAGTGTTTGCTCAGGCGGGGGA
>JAKAPO010000025.1 GCA_021807065.1 bacterium | reverse complement strand
TACAACGATGATGTCGATCGCCGTTGCGCGCAGCGCCCGGTAGTGCGTTCCCCACGCGCGCATCACGGTAAGCGGAATCAGGACGGCGAGGACGAGCGTTGGTGCAATCCACAAAGGACCGATTATCAGTCGCGGGGGAAGCAGCTCGTAGAGCGTCAGCGCGACCAAGACAGCAATCGTAGCGTGCGTGCGCGATCGGTCGACCGTTCGCGGATTGCTCATCGAGCGGCACTTCGCTCGTGCTCTCGGCTTCCCTCGGAAGGGCCGCCGCGAAGCAGCTGTGTAAAGAACCTCTATGGGAAGAATGATCGAATTCACTCGCCCCGATGGGCAAAAAGCGCCGGGTTATCTCGCCGAGCCGGCTGGATCAGATGACGCGCCCGGCGTCGTGATGCTGCAAGAATGGTGGGGCATCAACAACGAGATCAAACAGACTGCGGACCGGCTTGCGTCCGAAGGCTTCCGCGTCCTCGTACCCGATCTCTATCGCGGGCGCGTTGCCGCTACCGGAGATGAAGCGAATCATCTGATGCAGGGTCTGGATTTCGGGGACGCAGCCAGCCAAGATGCGCGCGGCGCCGCCCGATATTTGAAGGAACGCAGTAGGAAGGTTGGCGTGACCGGCTACTGCATGGGCGGCGCACTGACATTACTTTCAGCGATGCACGTTCCCGAGTTCGATTCGGCCGTCGTGTATTATGGCTATCCCCCGCCGGAAGCCGGGGACCCGTCGACGATACGCATTCCGCTCATGGGACACTGGGGCCTGCACGATGAATTTTTCAAGATCGCGGGCGTCGACGCAATAGAAGCCAAGTTGAGGTCGGGAAACGTTCGCTATGAATTCCACCGGTACGATGCGAAGCACGCATTTGCGAATCCTAAAGGCTTGGGAAACTACAGTCGCGATGCAGCGGAAACGGCATGGCGGCGCAGTATCTTTTTGTTCAAGCGCGCGCTGCGGTTACGGAACAAGAATGCCCGTACTAAGAAACGTCGACGCCAAACGTGAAAAGGACGCGCAGATCGACCGCGTCGTCACAGCCATCGGCGCAGCGATTGCCTTGCTGATTGCCCTGCGTAAACTGATCCAAGCTCTGGCCGAACTGGCGCGATAAACGGCGCGAGCGCCCGCGTCTTGCGAGCGCTCGCAGTTCATGGTGCCAAGGACCCGAATCGAACGGGTGACCCTGCGCTTTTCAGGCGCATGCTCTACCGACTGAGCTACCTTGGCGATGGCGACGCTGATGGGGCTCGAACCCACGACCTCCGCCGTGACAGGGCGGCGCTCTAACCAACTGAGCTACAGCGCCATGGTGGTGGGCACGGTTGGAATTGAACCAACGACCCTCCGCGTGTGAAGCGGATGCTCTCCCTCTGAGCTACGCGCCCACGCTCGCGCCCTGTTGGACATGGCGCATCGTACACCTGCCGGACCTTGCTTGTCCAGCGGAGAAAGGGCACGCGATGATCGCTGGCTATCGATTGCTTTGGACCTTCCACGTGCCTTGGTCGGATGTCGATCTCTTGCAACACGTGAATAATGTCGCTTACATTCGCTGGATCGAAACGATCCGATGCGAGTACTTCACTCGGGTCATCGGTGAGCCGATAAACGGCGAGCGCGGGATGATCCTCGCGCAATTGGACTTCGCCTATGAGCAGCAGCTCCGTTATCACGAGGAAGTGACCGTCGGCTGCAAAGTGTCGCGCATCGGTAACAAGTCGTTTGAGATGTCACACGAAGTGTGGAGCAAGCTCCACAACCACCGGGCCGCGCACGGCCGGACTGTTCTCGTGGCTTACGACTTCAAGCACATGCATTCCATCGTCGTCCCCGACGAATGGCGTTCGGCGATCGCGGCCTTCGAAGCAGGAGAGATCCAAACGTACGGGTGAAACCACGCGCTTGCGCCCGGGCGGTTAGCTCAGTGGGAGAGCGCTTCCTTGACACGGAAGAGGTCACATGTTCAATCCATGTACCGCCCACCACTTCGCTCATGACGTTGTCGACTCGGGGTTCGTGTACCGTAGTACACTGCATCCACTCGTTTCCTCGTCCTGAGCGAAGTGACCCGCCGCCAGTGTCATGAAACTGCTGACGTGGCGCCCTCTTCAGCATCTTGACGATCCATGTTTTCGCCTTTCTCCTCGCGTAACCAACGATTCGCTGCCTCAGCTCGCTCCGCAGGAACGCGCTCCTTGAGCCAAGCGTAGATCTCGTCATCCGTCGCGTACGTACGCACGGCTTGCGTGAATTCTTCCGGTGTTATGCCCCAATGCTCCATCACGCCCTTGTCCATCGGACAGGGATAGATGTAATCGCGAATCGTGCCGTTTTGCGCCGCGCGCGCTTTGTCGATGACCCGGGCGAGCCAAAGAAACTCTCCGAGGGGTTGACGCCCCCGGCGCGGGAATGTCTTTCCGTCGCGAAAATCTGTAGCCATGGGGTCCAAGACCCACACTCACCGGAGGTAGTTCCACTCGTGCGCCGAGCCTTGATTCCGCTGACGCTTTTCTCACTCGCGTTTGGGTACGAAGAAGCGACGGTCGTGCTGTACCTACGCCGCATCGCCTTTCCTCCCGGCCCGGCCCATGTCTTTGCGCTCGAATCCGGGCGGGAAGCCTCGACGATTATCGTCCTCGCAGTCCTTGCTTGGCTCTGCGGGCGCCAGGGTATCGGCCGGTGGCGGGCTTTCCTCGTCGCCTTCGGCCTCTGGGATGTCTTCTACTACGCATGGTTGTACGTGCTCTCGGGATCGCCGACGTTCACCTCGACCGATGTACTCTTCTTGCTCCCGGTGCCGTGGGTTGCTCCCGTGTGGTCGGCGATCACATTCGCTCTGATACTCGTCGCAGCGGGTTTCTTCGGACTGCATCGTCGGCGCGTCGCTTTCTTCGGCGCAGGACTGCTCTTCGGATTCATCTCGTTTGTCGCCCGAGGAATCGGAATCGCACACGGCTATCCGGTGCTGCTCTTCATCGTAGCGGCCGCCCTTGCCGTCTTTGCAATCAACGTAGCGGATGTCGCACGCAACGTGCCGCCCGAGCAACCGGGAAGAATCCTCGGCGAGATTCCCCGCTAGCCTCGATGCCTGCGAACACGGCTCGTCGCTCCTCGACCAATGAGCGTGTGCCGCTCAGTCGCCACCGGTCGAAGGTGGTGCGAGCAGGTCGATCGCGCCTTGCACGGCAACGCGCTCCCCTGGCCGCAATCCGGTGACGACGGTTAACGTGGACGATGCCGCGCCCGGGCTTACGCGCCGCACGGTGAACGCTTGCTCGCCGTTCTTGCCGGGCGACTCGACGAACGCGAGCATGTCGCCGGTCTGCGGGTCGGCGACCAGACTGCTCGTGGGAACGACAAGGCCGCGCGCGTGCCCGTAGACCACCGTTGCGTCGATCGGCGTTCCAGGTGGAATGCCGCTGGGAATACCCGTAACGCTTACCACCGCGAGTCCTGTCGCCGGATCGACTGCCGGCGCTATACCACCGATATATGCGTCAAAGTGGCGCCCCGCAGCGCTCACCCGGACCAGATCGCCGCTCGCTATCCGCGAAACGTCCACGACCGGCACGTCGAGCGTCGCGACACCGTCGACGTACGGAGCGATCGCGACGATCGGCGTCGATGGATTCACGTTCTCTCCCGGCTGCGCGTAGATTCCGACCACGACGCCGTCCGCCGGCGCACGCAACGTGGTTCGCGAGAGATCGTAGTTCGCCGCAGAGGCCTGCGCCGCCGCCGACGTAGCCTGTGCCTGCGTTGCGGCGATTTGATCACGTGCGCTTTGCATCGCTGCACGATCGCTCGCAACCGCCGCCTCTTGCGCCTGAACGTCTCGCGTCGCGACGACGCCCGCGCGCAGAAGAACGCGCTGCCGCGCAAGTTCCGCTTCGTCGACGCGCAGTTTCACCGACCACCGGTCGACGCGGGCATTCGCCGCCTGCGCGCTTGCCGCTTGCGCGGCCGCCGATGCCTGCTGCGCTGCAAGTGCGAACGGAGCCGCATTCAACTGCGCAAGGGCTTCACCTTGACGAACGTGCTGTCCCAGGCTCACGTCGACGCGCTCGAGCAGTCCCCCGACCGAAAACGCCAGCTTCGTTTGCGTCCCGGCAGCCGGACCCGCGCGCCCGGCGAGATCGATCGTCTCGTCGACGATGCCGGGGTGAACGGTCGCCACGGGCACGCTCGGCGCCGGAACCCGCGCGGGTGACGCAACGCCCCGGTGCGCAAGCACGATCCAGACGACGATGATGGCGAGTGCGGCCCCGGCCAACCAGGGCAGGCGCTTCATGGAACCAGTACCTCCAAAAGTGCGTAGGCCTCGTCGCGCGCGTATTCCGAAACGAGCGCGTTGACCGAGGCTTGAACGTAGGTGCGGCGGGTGTCGGTAACGTCGAGGCTCGACGTTACGCCCTCGCGATATCCCAACTCGACCGCACCGATCGCTTTAGCAGCTGCGGCTCGCGCGGCGAGTGCCGCACGCGCGGATTCGTCGGCGGCACGCGCATCGCGAACCGCCGCAGATACCTCGAGCGTAATGACGCGCCGCTCGCCGATCAACTGCCACTCCGCCGCGGTCTCCTGGGCCAGCGCGATGCTTACTTGCGCACGCTGCGGTGAAGAGAGTGGAAAATCTACGTGAACGGAGACGGCCGGGCCTCGAACCGGCACGCCCGTGTCGACGCCGCCTTCGTAACCGCCTTGCGCCGTAACGAGCGGCAATCCCGACAACCGCGCCAGCGCAACGCCGGCTTGTCTGGCCCGAATCGACGCCAGCAGCGACGTGATCTCCGGCCGCGCGGCGAGCGCTCTTTTCACCGCGGCCTTCACGCTCAGGGTCGCAAGCGTGGGCGTGCGCTGGGCAACGATCGCCTCCAACGCCGACGGAGCTACTCCGGTCGCCGTCGCGAGCGACTGCACGGCATCCAGGTGCTGCGCCACGGCCAGCGCAAGATCGGCCCGCGCCCGCTGGACCGCAACGTCGGCGCGAATCACGTCGAGCTGCGGTGACTCGCCGCTACGCGCACGAAGCACCGCCGCGCTGCGGTCACGCAGCGTTGCTGCCAGCTCTTCGCGGCGAAAGCGCTCAAGCGCCGCCGCGCTGAGCGCCGCGTAATAGAGCCGCACGGCGTTCTCGCGGGCGCGCAACACCGCCGCCTGCACCTGGCGTTGTGCCGCAAGCAGATCGTTCGTCGCGGCACGAACGGCTACAGAACTCGACAGAATTCCGTTCAGCGTGATGCCGGCGCCAACGCTCAAGAAATGCTGCTCGACGCTCGTCGCGCTCTGCGCACCGCTGCCGGCCTGCGGCGAGAGCGTGTAGTCACCCAGCGCGTGAGGGATGGCCAGCGCGCCGGCGAGGTGCAGGTTTGCAGCGTCCTGCATGACGAGCGTTTGCGCCTCCTGCACGCCGACGTCGCGCACTACCGCCCGCGTTTGTGCATCGGCAAGTGAGAGCGCCGCAAAGGCGGGCAGCGTCGCTGCGTTCCCCGCGCCGAGGCAGCCGGAGACCAGCACGGCGGTGATGGCGATCGTAGCGGAGCGGCTCATATCGCCGGCTCCTCCGTCGAGCAGAATGTCGCGTAAAACACCGGGATGAGGATCAACGTGAAGAACGTCGCGGTGCAAAGGCCGCCGACGACTGCGATTGCAAGCGGCCGCTCCATCGCCGCACCCGTGCCGATGCCCAGCGCCAGCGGCAGCAAGCCGCCGATGGTGGCGAACGTCGTCATCAGAATGGGCCGCAACCGCTCGCGGCCTGCCAAGACGAGCGCTTCGGTGACGTCGAACCCTTCTTTCCTCCGGCGGTTGGCGGCGTCGATCAGCAAGATGCCATTCTTGACGACTAAGCCAATCAAGAGCAGTAATCCCATGAACGACGAGACGTTGAACGGCGTGCCCGTCAGTGCCAAGCCGAGAGCAACGCCGATCGGCGCGAGCGGCACGGTCGTAAGAATGACAAGCGGTTGCCGGAAGGATTTGAACGCGCCGAGCATTACCGAGAAAACCAGCAGCAGTGCGAGGCCGATAACCGCCGCGAATTGGCGGAATGATTGCTGCTGCGCTTGATAGGCGCCTTCGATATGCGCAACGTATCCGGGCGGCAGCTTCGCTGCAGCGATCGCGCGGCGCAGTCCCGCAACGATCGTCGAGAGACTGCCTCTCCCGGTGTTCGCCGTGACGATCATCGATCGTATGCCGTTGATGTCGCTGACGTCGGTCATCGAACGGTCGATAGTGGCGTTCGCAACTTGCGTGAACGGAATCTGCCCTCCCGCAAAGTTCACGATACCGGGAATGCTGCCGTTCGCGCCGGCGGCTACGGCCATCTCGACGCGCACCGGCACGAGCATTGTCGCCTCGGGAAGCTGTGTCGCAACGCTGCCTTGTGCATTTGCGATGAGTGACGAAGCGAATGACGGGATACTGACCACCATTCTTGCAAGCTGAGCGAGGTCGGGTTCGATTCGCATGGTCGGAGCCGACTGCTGCACCCCGGAAAACGCATCTTCGACGCCGGGAACGCGTGAAATGCCCTCGGCAACTCGCGTCGCCGCCGCGACGAGCGCCGTCTGGCTGGGACCGCTAATGACGATCTGGATCGGCGATGGATTGCCTTCCACGTCGTTGATCATGTCCTCCAGGATTTGGTGGACGTTGAGCTGCGCCGATGGCACTACCGCCGCGATCCTCGCACGCACCCGAGCGGCGATCGTATCGAATGACGGGCGCTGCCCCAGCGGCTTGAGCATGACGCGAATCGTGCCGACGTTCACCGGCGTCGGCGAGAACCCGTTCGTGTCGATGCCGGTGATGCGCCCGACTGAAACGACTCCCGGCTCCGACATCACTGCATGCTCCATTGCGAGCGCCGCTGCATCGCTTGCAGCAAGCGTGGTCCCGACCGGCATACGATAGGCGATCTCGAACTGGCCTTCATCCAGCTTCGGCAGAAAATCCGTGGGAAGCGTCGCAACGAGAAGCAGGGTGACGAGCATGATGCCGCCGCCCATCCCGTATGCGATTCCCCGGTTTCGCAGTGCCCACCGCAGAATGGGCTCGTACCGCGCGCTGATCGACTCGTGCAACGTGTATGCCTTGCTATCTGCCTTGGCATTCCCGGTGGCCGAACTATTCTTGTCATCCCGAGCGAGGATGCGCGAGAGCGCGTCCGACCTCGAGGGAAGCGCTTGCGACTCCCGTCCGCCAACCATTCTCCTGAACAACGTCGGCGTCACCAATATGGCCAAGGCGAGCGACACGAGCAGTGCGCACGTCAACGTCAAGGCGAGTGCTTTGAAAAATGCGCCGGGAACGCCCGTCAAGAGCGAGAGCGGTACGAAAACGACGACCGTCGTAAGCGTCGACGCCGCCATCGGGGCGATCAGCCGCCGCATTGAGGTTGTAACCGCTTCGCGCCCAGACAATTGCCGGTTGTCATGCAGCGTGTGCGCGATGCCCTCGATGACGACGATCACGTCGTCGATGATGAGACCGACTGCGATCGCGAGACCGCCGAGTCTCATGATGTTGCGCGACTCACCGAGAATATGGATAGCAAAGATAGCAATCGCCATGGCAGCGGGAATTACCAGTGCCGCAACCGCCGTTATGCGTGCGTTCCGCAGGAAGAAGAAAATGACCGCGATGGCGAGGATCGCACCGATGAGAATAGCGTCGCGAAGGCTCGCTTGCGACGCCACGATCACGTTGGTCGCATCCCAGTACTTGTGGATGGCGATGCCGCGCGGAAGCGTTGCTTCGATCGCCCGTATCTTCGCCTTCACCGCGTCTGCCAAACGCACCGTGTCGGCACCGGGCAGCTCGTAGACGCTCATGCCGACACCATGCACACCCTCGTACGACATCTCGTCGCGCGGCGGTGCGGTGCCGAGCTCTACCGAGCCCAGCGAGCCGATCGTCACGCCGGGGCCTTGCGGTGTCGGCACCACGACGCGCCGCAGTTGAGCCGCATCGCGGATCCCTGAGTCGACTAACAGCGCGTTGCGCTGCGAATACGCCTGCGAGATACCGACCGCTTCGATGTCATTTGCATCACGGATGGCCCTCACGACGTCGGCCGCGGTCAAATGGACTGCGGCGAGCGCCGCCGGGTCGAGCCTTACGTGGTATTCACGCCGCGAGCCGCCGATCAGCAATGCGTGCCAGAGACCCGGCAAGCCGTAGATTTCCGGCACGACGTGAAGGCGCGCGTATTCCCTTAGCATCGTCTGCGAGAATACGGGCGAGGTGAGCGCATATGAAAGGATCGGCTCGCTCTGCGGATAGATAATCTCCGCTTGCACCGTCGTACCGGGCGGCAACTGCGCACGAGTGTTCGAGATCGCCTCGTTGACGTACTGGAGATCGGCCTGTACGTCGCTCTTCGCGTCGAACGACACGACGAGTTCGGTGGTCCCCTGGGCCGACGTCGTGAGCACACGCTGGACGTAAGGAAGGCCTTGGAATGCGCGCTCGAGCGGAATGCCGACGGCGACGTGCATCTGTTCCGGTGGAAGATTGCCAGCGTCGGCGACGACGTCGACTCGCGAGAAGTGCATCGTTGGAAAGATCGCTGCGCGTGTCTGCGTGTAACTCCAGACGCCAAGCACTACGAGCACGCTGACGACGAACATGATGACGCGCTCGTGACGAATCGAGAAATCGTCCAGCCTCACGCGTCGGCCCTCGGAAGCGTTAACGTCACGAGGGCACCGCCGTCGGTACGGTTTGCAAGACGAATCGATCCGCCGTTTGCCTCTGCCATCGAGCGTGCAATCGCGAGCCCGAGACCGGTACCGCCTCGCGAGCGTGCGCTGTCATCGCGCCAAAAGCGTTCGGTCGCGTGATCCAGTGCGTCCCTCGAGAATCCGCTACCGTCGTCGGCGACGCTAACCCGCACTTCCTTTGGCGCTCGCTCGACGCGCAGCTCGACGGCTCCGGCTTGGGGAGCGTGGAGAATCGCATTGTGGACGATCGCCAGCAGACTGCGCTCGACCGTCCGCCAATTTGCGCGGGCGAGCGTAGCGCCGCTCGAGGCAACGCGGATCGTCACGTCGCGCACTTCCGCTGCCGGCCGAACGCGCTCGGCGACTTCCCGCGCCAGATCCGTCAGATCAACGCTCCCGACCTCGTGCGCCTCAACGTGCGTGCGCGTCGCCTCTAAGAGCTGATCGGTGATCTCCTCGAGCCGCGAAGCCTCTCGGGCGATCGACTCGATCGCCGCGCGGTATTCCTCGGCGCTGCGATCGCGCCGCAGCGCGAGGTCGCTCTCCGCCTTGATTACGGCCAGCGGTGTGCGGAGCTCGTGCGAGGCGTCGGCAGCAAATCGTTTCTCGCGTACATAGGCCGCCTGCACGCGAGCAAGCATGTCTTCCAATGCGTCGGCGGTGCGTCGCGCCAAGAACACACCCAACCCGACCAGCGCCGCAGCCGCGGCAAGAGCACCGAGAATCATCGCGCGATCGACCGAGGCGATCCACGCGTCGGACTCCCAAGCGTCGACCCATCCATACACGACGCCCTTGCGCACTACCGGCGCTCTCGCAATCGCCAGGCCCCCACGCCGCGACGGCGGTGGAAACAGATCGCCGAGGACGCGCTTACCGCGACGATCGAAGAGCGCAAACGGAACCCCGGCATGGAGCGTTGTGAGCTGGTCGAGGTCGTGCGTGTCCAAACCGACCTCGCTTCGGTCATTGACGTCGACGGCGCTGGCGACGGCGGTGACGAGCGTGGTGAGCTGTGCGTGAAAGCTCGACCGCAGCGTATGATCGATAGCAACGACCGAAATCGTGCCGAACAAGCCAACAGCAAGAATAGCCACGGTCATCACGGTTCTCGTCAGTCGAGTGCGAATGGTCACGATCCCACCTCCAGCCTGTATCCGATCCCGCGTACCGTTTGCAGCATCTGTGCCTCGCCACCCAGCGTCAACTTCAAACGGACGCGCCGCGCGTACACATCGAGCACGTTGGACTCGCGATCACTCTCGCGATCCCATAACCGTTCTTCGAGTGCGGAGCGCGTTACCGTGCGTCCTGGATTGCGCATCATGACTTCTAGGAAGGCAGCCTCCTTTGCGGTGAGATCGAGATTGCGCTCGCCGCGTCGCGCCTCGCGCGCCGCGCAGTCGAACCGCAGATCTCCAAGCTGTAGGATGTCGCCGCTCCATTCGGCCTGTCGCCGTCCGAGCGAGCGCAGACGCGCACCGAGTTCCGCAAATGCAAACGGCTTACACAGATAATCGTCCGCACCGGCATCGAGACCGGCGACGATGTCTTCGACAGCGTCGCGCGCGGTCAGAATCAGCACCGGCGTCGCCTCGCCCCGCGCGCGGATGCGACGCAGGATCGAGAGCCCGTCTTCATGAGGAAGATTCAAGTCGAGGATCATGACGTCGTAGGCGCTGATCGAGAGAAAAGCGTCGACCTCGCGCCCGTCTGCGATCGTGTCGACGACATGGCCGTCCTCGCCCAGGCCCCTGCGCAACAGGCTGCGCAGGGGCTCGTCGTCCTCGATGATCAGGATCCGCATTGCTTTCCCTTTACGCTAACAGCCGAAAGTGAACGCAACGTGAACAGGGAGGAGTCCTGCCCACTGGCCTACAAGGCTGGCTGCCGAGGGCCGGCATGCGTTCTGCTTGCCGTGATTTTGGCTTCCCCTCGGATTGGAGAACCCCGAGCATGGCCTTAGAAGCGAACCTCCTGAAAGCCGTCGAGTTATGGCGCGGCTTGCGCGGCGGCGCCAGAGCCATACGGAAGGTGCACGAGCACCGCCACCGTTTCGTCGCCGTCCTCATCTTCTTCATTCCACTGGTCGCGTATTGGCTCTCACTCTCGCACGACGTCGGATCGAAGGATGTCGCGGAGATGCAAGGCGTGCCGTACCTGCTCGGCATCCCGCATCCGACGGGATATCCGCTCTTCGTCGTGCTCGGGTGGCTCTGGTCGCACGCGGTTACCTACGACACCCTCGCGTTTCGCATGAATCTCTTCGGCGCAGTCTGCATGGCTGCAACGGCGCTCATCGGGACGTTTACGGCAATTCGCATGGGCGCCGGGCCCGTGACCTCGATGGGTGCCTTCCTCTCCTTCGCGTTCACGCGCGTCGTCTGGTTTCACGGCGCGCAAGCCGACGCTCAAGACCTGGCGCTGCTGTTTGCGGCGCTGACGCTCTATTTCCTCATCGGCTGGCTCCGAGAGATGCGCAGCAGCGATCTCATTCTCGCAAGCGGTTCTTTTGGAGCCGCGCTCGCGGCGCATCCGTTCTCGCTCTGGCTCCTGCCGTGCTTCATCGTCGCGTTCATCGCACGCGCCCGCAATCTGAGTTTTAGCAACGTCGGCGCGAGCGTGATGGCGTGTGCGTTGCTCCTCGCCGTCTACGCCTATCTCCCGATCCGCGCAACCGCCATCGAGCAGCATCCCGTCGACGCGATCCAGATGCTCGCGCCGCCCGCTTCCCGCGTCTACTGGGACGTCAACGCGCCGAATACGGGCTCCGGATTTCTCACCGAAGTCTCCGGCGTGCAGTTCGGCGGTGCAAATCTCTGGCGAAGTCTCGGCAACCCGGTGACGTGGACGAACACCGGTCGCGCGATCTACCACACGATACACGACGCGTACCACATCGTCTACGTCGTGATCGTCGTGCTGGGAGTCCTTACGCTGCTCTCGGCACGTCGCCTTGCGGGAACGGTGATGCTCCTCGCTGGAGCAATTACCGCAACCGTTCTCGCCGTCGTGCTGCAAAGTATCGAGGGCGATCCGTCACGCTACGCGATGCCGCTGCTCTTCATTGCCGCACTGTTCGCATCCGGCACGACGGTTTGGTTTACCGGGACCGTCGACGTACGCCGCTGGATCTACGCCTTGACGATGATCGGTATCGCCGTCTATCTCGCGATCGGCAGCAGCGGCGTCGCCGCGCAGCAACGCAATGCGACGAGCCGGCCGTTGATTACGTGGGTGGCGAAGAACGTCCCGCAGCGCGCGATCGTGGTGACGCCGTGGGCGGACGCTACCTCGCTCGCGTACGCCGCCTACGCCGATGGTTCGCTGGCGGGGCGCACGATCGTCGCCTCGCACCCGCTCGCGCTCGCTTCGCAGTACGCGACCTGGTCGAAACGGGAGCCCGTCTACGTCGTCAGCCCGTTACGAATCGCCGACCCGCGCTTCCGTCAAGTGGGCAAACCCAGCCTAGGCCGCATGGTCTACCATTTCTTATGATCCGTGCGCAAAAGTTGGGCCGCCTGCCGGCGGCCCTTCCATCCTTGCAATCCCGAGCGTGACGCCTGGACGCATTGCTCTTATGCGCTTGCCGTAGCTGTAGTGGAAGCCGCCTGAACGCCCTTGGGATTGGGTCCCCACTTGTTCGGGCCCGCCTCGCTGTCGAGGCAATAGAATACGAGTAAGACGATACCGCCGATCGAGTTCACGATGGGAATGATCCCCGCCAGCAGCCACCACCCGCTCTTGTTCGTATCGTGCAAACGCCGAACTGCCACGGCTATCGACGGAACGAGAACGGCGAGATAATAGACACCGAAGATAATCATGAGCAGATAGGTCAAACCGCTAGCCTGTTGCCCGTTGACCGCAGTGCTGATCGCCATAAGCACCGCGAGGACGATCATGATGATGAAATTGACCAGCGCGAACATCCAGAACTCTTTCCGGCGCGCGCGACCGCTGAAGTCGGCGTATTTCTTCAGCACCTCAAAATACCAACTCAACGAAATAAACCCCCTTAAATGCGGCATTCGCTTGAACCATGACCGCCAAGCGCCAAGCCTTTGGCACAAGACTTCTGTCGTTGCACCTCGGCGTCCTATCGGCAGGCGGCAAATCCCCTGGGAGCTAAAGTGGCTGCGCTGGAGGGCGAGAGCGTGAAGCGTTCCTTTATTGTGCTTACCGGTCTCACTGCCGCATTGTTGGCAGTGGCCTGCTCGAGAACCATGCCCGCATCGACCAGGCCGACCGGGGCGTCGGCGTGGGAGACGGCGCAAGACAATTCCGCCTTTCTGGCGGAGCAGCCGCTACTCGCCAGCATGAACAGCCGGCAAGGTCGGCTGGTTGCGGCGATCGGCGCGCAGCTCGAGCCCGTCGTGAGCCGGATGTACGGCGCGCCGATCCATTACTATCTCACCAATGAGCAGGACGCCAACGCCTACTCGTTTTACGCCGGCCGCGTCTTCATCTCCGAAGGCATGGTGAAGCTCGCGCAAAACCGCGAAGAGGTCGCCGGCATTCTTTGCCACGAATCCGCTCACGTGATTCACCACGACGGCCGCAACTCGGCCGTGGCCCAGCATAGGCATAACTTGTACGTCGACGATCTCGTCGCTCATCACCGCGCGATGTTCGCCCACCTCCTACGGATCGGTGACAACATCGTGCAGCTGCACTTCTCCCGCGGACAAGAGCTTCACGCCGACCACACCGGCGCCGAGATCTGCTCGCAAGCCGGTAGCAACCCTTGGGGTCTCGTTTGGATGCTGCAATACATGCAGCGCATGGCGGATTTCCACACAACGCGCCTCAGCGCATACTTCGCCGATCACCCGAGCAATCAAGCGCGCATCAAAGCACTCGCAATTTTCCTCGACACGAACCGCGAGTTTCGCGCCTGGCGCCCCAAACGCTTCATCCGCTTCGCGACGCCGCTCTAAACGTCGTCATCCCGAGCGAGCGAGGTGCGCGAGCTTCGTGAGGTCGCATGCGAGAAAGCGTTCGCGTCACGTAAAGCGCTCGGTCAACTCCAGGTAACAATCCGCTAGAAATCAAACTCCTCTATCCATCATGCAGCCACAACGATACGCCCGTACAGTTTCCGTCGTGGTACTCGCTCTTCTCGTTTGGATAGCGCCATCGGGGGCGCGTCTGTTAGCAGCACGTTTCTATATTCCGAGTACTATCTCGACGGCAGCGCAACGGGTGCTGCGTGAGTTCACCGGCGAGCGCTTTGGCACCAACTTCCCCGCTTCGCAAAGTCTTGCGGCGTGGAAACGCGTTCAGGCGATTGCCGAAGAGGGCGCGAGCGCGAAAGTCCGTGAAGCGATCCGGGATTTTCGCGAGAGCGTCTTCTCGGAAACGCTCGCAGGCGTAAGCGTGCTGGATATTCGTCCGAACGGATGGGTACGCAGCAGGAAGCTCATCGTGTACGTTCATGGAGGCGCATACGTCGCGTATAGCGCTCGCAGCACGATCGACGAGGCCTCGGCGCTCAGCTACGCGAGCAAGGAGCGCGTCATCTCCGTGAACTACACCTTGGCACCGGAGGCACGATGGAACACGATTCAACGGCAGGTACTTTCGGTAATGCTAGCACTGCGGGCTCGGGGATACCACTTGCGTGACATCGCGATGATGGGCGACTCTGCGGGTGGAGGCCTCGTGGTATCGACCGTGCTCAATTTACGCGATCGTGGTCTCCGAATGCCGGCGGCGGTCGTGCTGCTCTCACCTTGGGTAGATCTTACCGATCGCGGCGACACGATGCACACGCTCGCCCGAGCCGATCCTCTCTTGGATTACCGCTCGTTATCTATTGCCGCCCGCGCGTACGCCGGCTCGCTGCCGCTCGATGACCCGCGCGTCTCGCCGCTCTATGCTAATTTCAGCAAGGGATTTGCTCCCACGTTGATCCAAGAAAGCACCAAGACGATCTTCTTGAGCGGAAGCGTGCGGCTGTATCGCGCCTTAGATGCGGCGGGCGCACACCCCGTGATCGACATGTACGAGGGCCTCTGGCACGATTTCCAGTTCGTCACCTGGCTTCCGGAGTCGCGCATTGCCTACGCAAAGATGGCGCAATTCATCCACGAGTATCAACGCTGACGCGTTGGGGCGTTTGCGATCCGGCTCCAAAGCATCGGCGTACCGCCGCTCGTCCTTCGGGTGATCGACGCGAATACACCGAGCGCCGGTGCGTTTGCACCGGCGCTCATCCCTCTGCTGGTCTAGTCCGAAGTTACCCCGGCTCGGCGGACGGAGACGCCGCTATGACAAGGGTTTTTGCTCACTCGACCTGGCCGGGTGATGTCTACGAGGCCGTCGGCAGGTG
>JAKAPO010000280.1 GCA_021807065.1 bacterium | reverse complement strand
CCGGCGGTTCTCCGCTGCGTCATCTCCGCCGGCCCCATCAGTGAATGAGAGACGACGAGCGTCATGGGCGCAATCGTCGAAGATGATATCAGCGCAAGCCACACTGCGGACGCGCTCGTAGCGCTGGCGACGCGCGGCGAATATCACGACGAGATCGTGGGCGCAGTCCGCGCGATGCGCAGTCGATGGGTCGCCGTTGAGCACGAGGCGCCTGTTCTCGTGGACATCGTCGGTACGGGCGGCGACGGAAAAGGCACGATCAACATCTCGACGATGGCGGCCCTCGTGGTAGCGGCGAGCGGCATTCCGGTCGCGAAGCACGGCAACCGCGCAGCGTCGAGCGTCTGCGGCAGCGCCGACGTCTTAGAGGCGGCAGGGCTTCGCATCGATCTCGAGCCGGAGACTTGCGCCCGAATGCTGCGTGAGGCGAACTTCACGTTTCTGTTCGCTCCGCGGTTTCATCCGTCGATGCGGGCGGTCGCGCCGGTTCGGCGGGAGCTCGGCGTGCGAACGATCTTCAATCTCCTTGGCCCCTTGACGAACCCAGCGAGCCCGACGCACCAAGTCATCGGCGTGGCCACCCGGGAAGCGATGGGGGCCGTGGCCAGAGTCTTCGAAGTCCTGAACATGCGAGGCGCGGTGATCCACGGCTCGGATGGCCTCGACGAGATTGCCGGGGAGGGCATCACGGAATGCCTGGAGTTCAGTGGTGGAGCATCGGTGCAGCGTACGATCGACCCGAGCGTCTTCGGTATACACGCGCCGCTTAGCGCGCTCACCGGCCCGACGCGCGAAGCCTGTCTAAATGCCTTCTTTTCGATACTCGGCGGGGAGGAATCGCCGCGTTCGGAAGTCGTGGCCCTGAACGCGGCCGTCGCGATTTCTTCGGCACGCGGCTTGGCAACGCTGGGCGAGGGTTTAGCCCAGGCGCGAGCGGTCCTCAGAAGCGGTGAGCCGCTGCGCGTGTTCGAGCGCGCGAGGGAGATCGCCGGTGCGTAATGCGCTGGAGAAGATCTTTGCGGCCGCGGCCGAGCGCTCGGCCCGAGCGGAGCTGTGCGAGCCGTACGATACGGTGCGCGGACGAGCCGCGCTGCGGATCGACGATCGCCGCCCGCTCCTGCAAGCTCTGCAACGCGCAGACGGGACTGCCATCATCGCCGAGATAAAACGCGCCTCCCCGTCCGCCGGACTGCTCGTCCAGAATTTCGATTCGGTCGTGATCGGGCGGACGTATACGGCTGCTGGGGCAGACGCGATAAGCGTGCTGACGGAACCCGACTATTTTCTGGGAGAGCTCGCGTTCCTCGACGCAACGCGCGCCGCCACGCATCTGCCGATCCTACGCAAGGATTTCATCGCGCGTCCGTACGACGTGGCACAATCCGCGGCGTATGGCGCGGATTGCGTGCTATTGATCGTCGCGGCGCTGAGTGACGAGATCCTGCGCGCGTGTCTCGACGAGGCGGTCGCCTATGCTCTCGACGCGCTCGTGGAAGTTCATGACGAAGAGGAACTTAGGCGAGCCGTCGCGCTGGGCGCGCGTTTCGTGGGAGTGAACAACCGCGACCTGCGCACGTTGCAGACCGATTTGGCAATTAGCGAGCTGCTGCTTCCAAGCGTCCCCGCCGGGGTCTTCGCGATCAGCGAAAGCGGGATGCACGATGCACGAGATTTACAGCGTCTCCGCCGGGCTGGAGCGCGTGGGTTCCTCATCGGAGAGTCACTGATGCGTTCGCCAGCTCCCCGCGAACTGATCGCTTCCTTCAAGTCGGCGTTGGAAACGGAACACGCCGGATGAGAACGCGAGTGAAAATATGCGGATGCGCGAACTGGGCGGACGTGGAGGCTGCAATCGAAGCCGGCGCCGACGCGGTCGGGATGATCTTTGCAGTCTCGCCACGCCGCATCGCCTGGCCGGATTTCGAGGAAATCGCCCGTCGAATACCGCCGATGATAACGCCGGTTGCGGTCTTCGCCGATCCGAAACGCGCGGAAGTCGAAGCAGCGCGAGACGCATTGCCCGGGCTTGTCGTGCAATTGCACGGCAACGAATCGGGAGCGTTCGTTTCAGAACTCGGTGGCTTGGTGATCAAGGCCATACCGGTACGGGCGGGCGATACCTCAGACCGGCTTGCACGTCGGTGCGAAGCGTTCCCGAGCGCGGACGTACTGTTCGATGTCGCGCGCGAGGACCGCAGTATCCATGCCGATCCGTTCGCTTGGGGGCATGCAGCACCGATCGCCAGATCAAGACCTGTGGTGATCGCCGGCGGTCTGACGCCGCAGAACGTTGCGGAATGCGTACGAACCGTTCGACCCTTCGCGGTGGACGTTCGGACCGGCGTCGAGGATGGCCACGGGCGCACCGATCCCTTGGCAGCAGCCGCGTTCGTGGAGGCGGTGCATGAAGCCGATGAAACGTAGCCTTCCCGACGCGCGCGGGTACTTCGGCGATTTTGGAGGACGGTTCGTTCCGGAAGTATTAGTCAGCGCGCTCGACGAGCTGGCGAACGCCGTGGATTCGGCATTCGGCGACGTCGAATTCTGGAACGAGTATCGGGAGCTGTTGAGCGAGTACGTCGGCAGGCCTTCGCCACTCTACTGGGCGAGGCGCTTCGCGGGCCGGGTGCCGATCGTCGTCAAACGCGAAGATCTCAATCATACCGGTTCCCACAAGATCAACAACACCGTTGGACAGGCGCTCTTGGCACGGCGTATGGGCAAACGCAGGCTTATTGCCGAAACGGGAGCCGGCCAACATGGCGTCGCTACGGCCACGATTGGAGCTAGGGTTGGCTTGCCGGTAGACGTGTACATGGGCGCGCGCGACATCGAACGTCAAGCGCCGAACGTGCGTCTCATGCAGATGCTCGGTGCGACGGTCCATCCCGTGTATTCGGGAACGCAGACGCTGAAGGACGCCACGAACGAGGCATTTCGCATTTGGGCGGCGGAGGTCGAGGAGACGTTCTACGTGATCGGGAGCGTGGTCGGAGCACACCCGTACCCGTACATGGTGCGCGAGTTTCAGCGGGTCGTGGGCGAGGAGGCGCGAGAGCAGTGCCGGGTGCTCCTCGGGGGCGACGATCCCGACGTGGTGGTGGCGTGCGTCGGCGGCGGGTCCAACGCGGCCGGGACGTTCGCGGGCTTCGTCGACACGCGTGCCGAGCTCGTCGGCGTCGAGGCGGCCGGCGGTGCCGCCCTCGGCAAC